>JAFVMQ010000005.1 GCA_017506825.1 Bacteroidales bacterium | reverse complement strand
TCGCTGGATATAGCGGTAATACAGTATTGGACTTTCTCAAGTGTTCGCCTTCTTACGCCCACCGTCATCTTGATTTTACCAATTCCTGTCAGCTCATACTCCATAATCATAATACGCTCGAATGGTTTTTGATTTGCGTTGCCGGGTTTCGGCTTCTTGACAGATACTTTCTTTGCACCAGCCAGTATGGAGTCCAACTGAAGAACAGCCAATGTTGAAAGATAATTCTTTGCAGCATGTTCACTGGTCTCGATAATTGAAACCATCCTGATGTTGATGTACTCTTTAAGCGATAGATTGAACTTTCGTTGAGATGGATTCTTTTCCTTCCACTCCCGATAGAAGTCTCTGATTATCTGCTCTCTCTTCTTGATGTCTTCAATAGTATGTCCTTCAGGTATTGATCTGCTCATTTAAATTTCAGACAAAGTAAAGTCATGGGTGTGCCATAGCGCGATACAATGGATTGTTTTCTATAAGATGTTTCGTATATTTACACAGACAAATCGAAATTTATGAAATACAAGACAATTCAAATCGACTGCAATAATATGAGCGAAAAGGAGTTAAACAAAACAATGAAAGAACTCCTTGGTTTCCCTGATTTCTACGGAATGAATTGGGATGCAATGATAGACTGCCTCAGTTATATGCGTTATCCTCACGAGCAAATGACAGAACTGACCTTAGAGGAGGACGAAACACTAATCATCTACTGCAAGAATCTTCCCAAAGCGAAGTTTGATATTCCAATCTTTATCGATGTGATAGAGGCAGTTAATGAAAGGGAAATGAATGGCGGTCATTCTCCTCAGATATTCCTTTGCCCGATTTGCAAATTTCAATTTATCTGACTGTTAATGTTCCTGGCGCTGTGACAGTATTTCTTGATTTTCTGACACAGCTCAGTTGATTTTAGTTCGTTTGAAAAGATTTTGCCTACAGCTGTGTCACTAATTACTCAAAACATGTCACAGCTCTCAGCTGAGTTAATAGTCAATGCAGTCTTCCAATTTATCTAACAGCCTTGACGTAGTTCAGATGACTCCCTTGATAAGCATATTTTGGATTGTGATTAGGGCGGCATGAAAAACGCCCCTTTTCATGGTCGAGGTGTCAAAAATAAGCTTGATAGCCAGAAATAGGCTTGTTTTCTTGGCCGATGGTCCAGGATATTTGTTATATTTGCATAATTTAGATTTCTCGACTCGCTTCGCTCGCTCGTAATCGACTTGCCGCTTGAGCACCAGCGAAAGAAATGACAGTATGAAGCTCGCTCGAGATGACAATGAAAATACAAACTAACATTATAAAAAATGGCTGAATTTAAGTACGCACCGATGTTTCAGCTTGGCGAGGACAAGACTGAATACTACAAGATTCCGGGTTCAGAGCAGTATGTAAGTACTGGAGAATTCGAAGGACATGAGATTCTCAAAGTTGCGAAAGAGGGTCTTACAGTTATGGCAAACACTGCATTCCGTGATGTTTCTTTCATGCTCCGTCCTGAGCACAACGAGATGGTGGCAAAGATTCTCCACGATCCTGAAGCGTCAGAGAATGACAAGTATGTGGCTCTGACTTTCCTCCGCAATGCTGAAGTGGCATGCAAAGGCAAGCTTCCTTTCTGCCAGGATACAGGTACTGCAATCATCCACGGCGAGAAGGGACAGCAGGTATGGACCGGTTACGATGACGAAGAGGCTCTTTCTCTCGGAGTCTACAAGACATACACAGAGGAGAACCTTCGCTATTCACAGAACGCTCCTCTCAACATGTACGACGAGGTCAATACAAAGTGCAACCTCCCTGCCCAGATCGATATCGAGGCGACTCATGGCGCTGAATATCACTTCCTTTGCGTGACCAAGGGTGGCGGATCTGCAAACAAGACTTATCTCTATCAGGAGACAAAGGCCATCCTCAATCCTCAGACTCTCGTTCCGTTCCTCGTTGCAAAGATGAAGACTCTCGGAACAGCGGCATGTCCTCCATACCATATCGCATTCGTGATCGGTGGTACTTCGGCTGAGAGAAACCTTCTTACAGTGAAGCTCGCTTCATGCAAGTACTACGACAATCTTCCTACAACAGGAGACGAGACAGGACGCGCATTCCGCGACGTGGAGCTTGAGAAGCTCGTCCTCGAGGAGGCTCACAAGATCGGTCTCGGTGCACAGTTCGGCGGCAAGTATTTCGCACACGACGTTCGTATCATCCGTCTTCCACGACACGGTGCAAGCTGTCCTGTAGGACTTGGAGTAAGCTGCTCTGCTGACCGCAATATCAAGGCAAAGATCAACAAGGGCGGTATCTGGATAGAGAAACTCGACGACAATCCTGCACGCCTTATCCCTGAGGAACTCCGTCAGGCAGGCGAGGGCGAGGCTGTAAAGATCAACCTCGACCAGCCAATGAAGGATATCCTTGCGGAGCTTACAAAGTACCCTGTGTCGACCCGTCTCAGCCTTAACGGTACAATCATCGTAGGTCGCGACATTGCTCATGCAAAGATCAAGGAGCGTCTCGACAGGGGAGAGGAGATGCCTCAGTATCTCAAGGATCACCCTATCTACTACGCTGGTCCCGCAAAGACTCCTGCAGGAATGGCATGCGGATCGATGGGACCGACTACAGCAGGTCGTATGGACTCATACGTCGACCTCTTCCAGAGCCACGGCGGCAGCATGATCATGCTTGCTAAGGGAAATCGTGCTCAGTGTGTTACTGACGCTTGCCGGAAGTATGGCGGATTCTATCTCGGTTCTATCGGAGGTCCTGCAGCGATCCTCGCTCAGAACAACATCAAGAGCATCGAGTGCGTCGAGTACCCTGAGCTCGGAATGGAGGCTATCTGGAAGATCAAGGTCGAGGACTTCCCTGCATTCATCCTCGTGGACGACAAGGGCAACGACTTCTTCAAGAAACTCGGATTGTAATATTGTAAAAAAGTGCTATCTTTGCACCCGGTATTGAGATATGGTGTAATGGTAGCACTACAGATTTTGGTTCTGTCTGTCCAGGTTCGAATCCTGGTATCTCAACCTAAGCAATGAGCCGGTCGTCATGACCGGCTTTTTTTATGGTATCAGACCGGTGAAAGCTTGCTTTCAAACCGGTCTGATACCATAAAAAACAAGATGTTCGAAGAACATCGGGCATTGCTTAGCAGTGCCCCGCGGCAGCGGGCTCAGGAAGTGCGAACGCATGTGAGCAAATCCTGTTATCAGAGCAGTCCGTAGATCAGATTCCAGACAAGGAATCTTGCAAATTTGCCGACCAGAAGAAGGAAGATGGTCCAGCCCGGACGGGTCTTGTAGAATCCCAAAGCT
>JAFVMQ010000049.1 GCA_017506825.1 Bacteroidales bacterium | reverse complement strand
TCCTTCTGTCCTTTGAGAACTATTCTATGGACAATTATGTAGGCTGCCAGTGCGGTTGCACCGCTCAATAAGCCTGTTAAAACTAGAATTAAAGTGTTCATGATGTATATATAAGGTTTAAGTCTTTACATAAAAATGACCAGTCGGCCTGGAAGCTGACTGGTCAGGTTATTTTAATAAAAAGCCGTTAGCGGTTTGTCAGAAAATCTTAAAAAATAAGATTTGGGCTCCGGAATAATCGGTTCTGAAATCCTCCGTCCCGCAAAGCGGAATCCCCATAAGGGTAACATAGGTCCGTCATCCCCATCCGAGCTGGCCCGGTTACATTATTAGTGTTGATTTCAGCAAAAATGTAACTAACGGCTGTATTTATCAATGTTCGCAAGATATCCCTCAAGCTCTTTTACAAGCGCCTCCTCTTCAGCATTCAGACCTTTTATCTGCCTGTTGAGAGTAATGTTCGACATGCATGTATTCAACGCTACAAAAGACAGGATTTCAATCATTCCCTTTCCCGGATACTTCTCCTGGTACTTTGAAATCATCCTGTTTATATCGTCTGCTGCCTTTCTGATCACTTCCTCATGGTCAGGAGATGTCACTTTCAGAGGATATGTGCGGTCTGCAATCTTGATGCTGATACTTTGTTCTGCCATATTATCCCTCCAGTAAAGCTATACATCTGTCTATTTCCTTCATCAGACTGTTGATCTTTTTCTTGGCCTCAGGGCTTCCTGCGCTGCCGGCCTTGAAGGCTTCCGCAAGCTTAAGGTTATCGATCTGTCTCTCTAACTCTGTTATCTGCTTCCTGTAGGCTTCATTCTCCGCCTGAGCCTGATCCAATGCGGACCGGAGTCTTGTGCGCTCCGCCTTCTCCGCTTCGTAAGCTGCAATAAGCTGTGTTATTTTCTGCTTTACAGTTTCAAGCATTCCATTCCAAATTTAACCTACCCTGCAAAAATAACAAACTGCTTTGATTTCTCAAAATAATAATGAGAAAAACAAAGCAGTTTGTTTGTATTTATGTATGTTTAGAGCTCTTCTACAGCCTTCATACCTTCCTCGATGGCAGCCTTGTTTAGGGCGATGAGGTCAGCATAGCGTGCCGGGATGCACTTTGCGAGACCCTTGTCGATGTTCTCAGACTTTACGATAGGCTTGATCTTGAGGTATGCACCCATGACTGCCATGTTGTAAACCTTCGAGTTTCCTACCTGTGCGGCAACGTTGATCGCATCGATTCTGCAGATCTTGATGTCTGTTCTTGTAGGAGGGTTGATGATACCGTTAGGGTCGTAGATGAGAAGACCTCCCGGTTTCACTGCGCTCTCAAACTTGTCGAGTGACTGCTGGTTGAGAATGATTGCTGTGTCATACTTTGTAACGATAGGGGAGCTGATCTTCTTGTCGCTTAAGATTACGCATACGTTTGCTGTACCACCTCTCATCTCAGGACCGTACGAAGGCATCCATGTCACCTCCATGTCCTGCATGATTGCGCAGTATGCGAGAATCTTTCCCATTGAGAGGACACCCTGTCCTCCGAAACCTGCTATGATAATTTCTTCCTTCATGATTACTCTGCTTTTAAAACGTCCTTAATGTCACCGAGCGGATACTTAGGGAACATGTTCTCCACCATCCACTTGTTGGCTGCTGTAGGGCTCATCTTCCAGCCTGAGTTACAAGTTGCAACGATTTCTACAAATGAGAGTCCGATGCCCTTCTGGCTGTATTCGAATGCCTTGCGGATAGCAGCCTTTGCCTTACGTGCAGCTACTGCTGTATGGACAGACTGCCTTGTGATGTATGCAGTACCGTCAAGCTGAGCGATCATTGGAGCAAGAACGAGCGGGAATCCGTTGAGCTTTGCATCACGTCCGTAAGGAGTTGTGGCTGTCTTCATTCCGAGAAGGGTAGTAGGAGCCATCTGACCTCCTGTCATACCGTAGATGCCGTTGTTGATGAAGATCACGACGATGTTCTCACCACGGCTGCAGGCGTGGATGATCTCTGCTGTACCGATTGAAGCAAGGTCACCGTCTCCCTGATATGTGAATACATATTTCTCAGGGTTGAGTCTCTTTGTTGCAGTGGCAAGGGCAGGAGCGCGTCCGTGGGCAGCCTGCTGCCAGTCTACGTTAAGGTAGTTGTAGGCGAATACCGAGCAGCCTACAGGGCTGATTGCGATAGTCTCCTCCTGGATGCCCATCTCTTCGATTACCTCAGCGACGAGCTTGTGAACTGTACCGTGAGAACATCCCGGGCAATAGTGCATCACATTGTCAGTCAGAAGCGGAGTCTTCTTGTAGACGATGTTCTCTGGTTTCTTGATATCTTCTATATTCATGGTATTTGCTTATTTCAGATTGTTGAACTTCTTGAATGCCTCTACGATTTCATCAGGAGTGTAGATGATACCACCCTGTCTTCCGTAGAAACCGACAGGACATTTGCCGTTTACTGCAAGCTTCACGTCGTCTACCATCTGACCGAGGTTGAGTTCGATGCTCATCATGCTCTTCACCTGTCCTGAAAGCTCTTCGATCCTCTTTGAAGGGAATGGGAAGAGGGTTACAGGTCTGAGGAGACCTGCTTTGATTCCTTCCTCGCGGAGCTGGTCAACTACAGCCTCGCAGATACGTGCCGAGCAGCCGAACGCTACGAATAGATATTCTGCATCTTCAGTCTGATATTCCTCATATTTCACCTCCTGCTCCTTGATCACAGCGTACTTGGCTGCGAGCTTCTGGTTGAATCTCTCCTGTACGTCAGACTCGAGGGCGAGGGAAGTGATTACATTGTACGGTCTGTCTGCAGTCTTGCCGGTGGTTGCCCACGGTGCAGCCTTGAGAAGTTCTTCCTTGGTCATGCGAGGTTTCTCCGGACGGAGCTCGACCTTTTCCATCATCTGACCTACGATACCGTCAGCAAGGATGATGACAGGTGTGCGGTATTTGAACGCGAGGTCGAATCCCCAGTCAACGAAGTCATACATGTCCTGAGCAGAAGCCGGTGCAAGAACGATTGCGTTGTAGTCACCGTGTCCGCCACCCTTCACGCACTGGTTGTAGTCACTCTGGCTTGGCTGGATTGTTCCGAGACCAGGACCACCGCGCTGGCAGTTCACAACGACGCATGGAAGCTCTGCTCCGGCAAGGTAGCTGAGACCTTCGCACATGAGGCTGATTCCCGGAGAACTTGAAGATGTCATCACCTTCTTTCCGCAGCATGCACCGCCGTATACCATATTGATTGAAGATGTTTCACTTTCTGCCTGAAGCACGACCATACCGGTTGTAAGCCAAGGTCTTTCCTTCATGAGTGTTTCCATAACTTCAGACTGCGGAGTGATAGGATAACCGAAGTATCCGTCCGCACCGTTGCGTATTGCCGATATGGCAATCGCCTCGTTTCCTTTCATCAGAATTTTCTCTGCCATACCCTTAGATTTTTACTCTGTAAACTGTGATGACCGAATCAGGGCAGACAACAGCACAGTTTGAACAACCGATGCATGCATCTCCAACCATTTCGGCATAATGATAACCTTTGCTGTTGACCGCTTTTGCGAGCTCTATGCTCTTGGTCGGACAGTTCTCGACACATACTCCGCAACCTTTGCATTTCTGTGTGTCTACTTCTATAGCTCCTTTAAATGCCATTATGATATAGTTTTAAGTGTTTTGTGATTTCCGGTTTCAAAATCGGAGTAAAAATAGGCATTATTTATCTAAACATCAAATTTACTTTGCAAAATACTTAAAACTATTTCGTGAGATATGTTTTGTCAGAAAAATTATATAACTTTGAGAACTTCTAACATGTGTGAATATGGAGAATATACTGTTGAAAAATATTGTGATAGAGGGAATTGAGTCGGATATTCTCATTGAAGGCAACATTATTGCCGGAATAGTTCCTTCTTCCGCATCAGATCTTTCATGCGACGGAGAGGTGGTGGACTGCAAGGGAAAGACGGCCGTGCCGGGGTTCGTGAACATGCATACCCATGCCGGAATGTCGATGATGAGGGGAATAGGCGAAGATATAGCATTCCATGAATGGCTTGACAGGATATGGAAGGTAGAGTCTGCGATTGATGAAGACTATGTATATCATGCGACCAAGGTGGCATGTCTGGAAATGATAAAGACCGGAACGACTACTTTCAATGACCATTACTGGCACATGCCGATGGCTCATAAGGCTGCGATAGAACTCGGGCTCAGACCTGTTCTTGCATATGTGATATGTGACAGGAATGATCCTGCGGAATCCGAACGGCAGAAAGATCAGTGTGTCGGGATGTATGAGGAAGCGATGAAGTGGAAAGACCAGTCTCTCTTTGCAATCGCTGTCCACGCAATATATTCGGTAAGTGAAGAAATGATACTATGGGCGGTCAGGTTTGCGCGTGAGCATGGGCTCAGGATCCACATCCATCTTTCGGAAACGAAAAAAGAGGTGGAAGACTGTATGGCTCAGCATGAAGGAATGTCCCCTGTGGAATATCTTGACAGCCTTGGAGTTCTCGGTCCTGACGTGATAGCGGCGCATACTCTGTGGCTTTCCGACAATGATATAAGGATCTTGGGAGAGAGGGGGGTGAACTGCGTGCATAATGTAAATTCCAATCTGAAGCTTGCATCCGGATACAGGTTCCTTTATAATGAATTGAGAGATGCAGGAGCCAACATCTGCCTTGGTACCGACGGATGTGCGTCTTCGAACAATCTCGACATGCTCGAGACCATGAAGACGTCTGCAATGATCCAGAAAGCATGGAGAGGAGACCCATCTGTAATGCCTCTTGATGAAATAATGGATATGGTGACGGTAAATGCAGGAAAGGCATTAGGATTGCCGATAGGAAAGATTGAGGCTGGGGCATTGGCGGATATTCTGATCGTTGATACCGAAAATTATAATTTCCTTTCTCCGGGATCGTTCGAGGCTAATCTTGTATATTCAGCCCATTCAGACTGTATAGATTCTGTAATCTGCAACGGAAGATTCATCATGCGGAACAGGGTAGTTCCTGGTGAAAAGAAAATCCTTGCCGAAGCCAGAGGAGTGTTGTCGAAGTTGTCATAATGTCATCCTGAGCGTAGTTGAGTGAGCTCATACCATTAAAAATCAAAACACTATGGATCCAAGAGTTGAAAAGATCATGAAAGCTGCCGATTATATTGCGGCGAAACTTGATGGCAGAAAGCCGTTTGCGGGAATTGTTCTTGGTAGCGGTCTTGGCAGACTTGCTGATAAGATAGAGAATCCTACAGTGATCCCTTATAGAGAAATACCTGGTTTTCCTGTATCTACGGCAGTAGGTCATAAGGGAAACTTCATTGCCGGAGAACTTGGAGGAAAGTTTGTAGTCGCCATGCAAGGACGCTTCCATTATTACGAAGGTTATCCTATGGAACTTGTCACTCTGCCTATAAGAGTGATGAAGGTTCTCGGCATAGAGTATCTGTTTGTTTCGAATGCGGCAGGAGGAGTGAACTTTGATTTCAAGGTAGGTGACCTTATGGTCATCACGGACCATATCAGTCATCTTCCAAATCCGCTTATAGGACCTAATATGGATGAATTCGGACCTCGTTTCCCTGATATGACACGTCCGTATGACAAGGGTTTGAGAATGAGAGCATTCGAACTTGCTGCCGGACTTGGATACGAGCTCAAGAGCGGTGTCTATTTCGCAAGTACAGGTCCTACATACGAGACTCCTGCCGAGTACAAGTATTACAGGCTGATCGGTGCCGATGCAGTAGGAATGTCGACAATACCTGAAGTAATAGTAGCCCGTCACTCTTCAATTCCTGTCTTTGGAATTTCAGTCATTACGAATGAGGCCCATGACGATTATGCGGATGATTATGTAAATGACGGTGATGATGTCGTTGTAGCTGCCAACGCTGCAGCCGAAAAGATGACAACCCTCTTTACAAAGATCATTGCCTCGTTATAATACAACAGCCGGCAGGGCTGCATATTCTGAAACTGAATCCCTCCCAGCAAAGCTGGGCCCCTCCCGTTCACAACGGCCACGGGCGGCCATGGTTTCAGAATATGCAGCCCTGCCGGCTGTCGGTATCAGTTGCTTGCTGATCTTTCCTTTGCAAGAGATGCTTCATTGTAGTTCAGGCGGAAACCGTCTCTTATTATGACGCGGTCCATGTTGCTGAAGCCTTCTGTCGGCTCTCCGTCCACCTTCCCCTCGAGAGCATCTTCAGCTATCTCCTTTATCAGCTGAATCCTTTCGAGATTCTCGAAATTGACTCCGAAGAAATGACCGCAGTAGAACTTCCTGTACCCGTTCTTCTTAAAATACTCACATGAATCCTCGCAGGTCTTGATAAGAGTCCTTAAGTCACAGAATACAAGCAGGTTTCCGTTGCCGAAAGAATCTCCGCTATAACCGATGTCGGTGCCCTTTTCAAGGAATGTTGTCGATCCCGGAGTATGCCCCGGAGTGAAATATGTTTCAAGCGTTCTTCCTCCGAGCTTGATCAGCTGTCCGTTTTCAAGATATCTTACAGTGCCTTTGTAATCCGGCATATAATCCGGTACGTAAACAGTATCAGCTTCATTGATCCATACTTCATCAAAGCATCCGACAGCTCCGGCATGATCCGGATGGACATGGGTCAGAATGAGGGTCAACGGCTTGTCCGTAATCTTTGCAACGATCTTATCAAGATCCGGAATACTGGTTCCTGCATCGATAAGGACAGCTTTCTTCTTACCTTCGATGATATACATGGTCTCGGAAGACATTATATTTCCGGAACCCACCCATGTGTGGTCATCAATCTTTCTGAAAGTGACGTTATCGTCCTGGTAGACGGTCTCGAGATCCTCAAGAGGGTTTCTGGACTGTGCATATGCTGCAAGTCCTGTAAACAATATGATTATTGCCAGTGCTAAACGTTTCATTAATCTGTCTTTTAATTGATGTCAGCTGAGAACAAAGTACTCCATGCATCCGAAGGCATGTCCCAGTCACCTCTCGGCGACAGTCCCACAGACCCAACCTTCGGACCGTCAGGAAGACATGATCTCTTGAACTGCTGGTTGAAGAATCTTCTCATGAAAGTCTTCAGCCATTTACGGATTGTATCATTGTCGTAGCGTTCTCCAAAAGCCTTGCGTGCAAGGAACATGATCTTGGAAGGACTGTATCCGAAACGTATGAAGTTGTAGATGAAGAAATCATGTAGCTCATACGGACCCACAAGATCCTCTGTCACCTGCTGTATCTCATCCTTGTCATTTGCCGGGAGTAGTTCCGGACTGATAGGAGTATCGACTATGTCGAGAAGAATCTGAGAGACATCCTCGAATTTATTATATGTAGCCCATCTTACCAGACTGCGTACCAATGTCTTTGGAACTCCGGCGTTTACTCCGTACATTGACATGTGGTCTCCATTGTAAGTAGCCCATCCCAGAGCAAGTTCAGAAAGGTCTCCGGTACCTATCACCAGTCCGTTTGTCTGATTAGCAACATCCATCAGGATCTGAGTCCTCTCACGTGCCTGGGAATTCTCGAATGTCACGTCGGTGACGCTCTTGTCGTGACCAAGATCCTTGAAATGCTGGTCGCATGCTGCTGCAATCGATATTTCCCTTGATGTGATTCCGAGTCCTGCCATAAGATCGGTGGCATTGTTCTTTGTGCGGGCTGTCGTTCCATAGCCAGGCATCGTAACTCCGATTATCCGTTCGCGCGACCAGCCCAGCTTGTCGAATGCGAGCACGGCAACAAGAAGCGCAAGAGTGCTGTCCAGACCTCCGGAAATTCCTATGACTGCTGTCTGGCAGTTGATATGCCTCAATCGTGTAGCGAGTCCTGCAACCTGTATGTCAAGTATTTCCCGACACCTGTAGTCAAGATCTTTTTCGGAAGCAAAAGGAAGCGGCTCTATCGTTCTGTATAATTTTGCCTCAAAGTCTGTGTTGCAGGCTTCTCCCGAACTGATTCTTGTGTATGATCCGTTGAGGAATCCAGGGCGTCCTCTTCTGAGATTCTCCAGCTTTTCGATATCGATGTCAGCTATAGTGAGTGATGGTGATATGCTGAATCTTTCATTCTCAGCCAGGAGTTCACCGTTTTCCCATATTGACGCTGCTCCTGCATGGACATGATCCTGTGTCGACTCTCCGAATCCGGCAGAAACGTGGATGTAGCCGGTTACGGTTCCGGCTGTATGCTGTCTGAGACGATCGTTTCTATATCTGTCTGTCATCAGGATTTCATATTCTGCAGAAGGATGAGCTATCAGGTGAACTCCAGACATGGCCTGGTTTGATGATGGCGGTACTGGTGCCCACATGTCATCTCCTGTCTCTACAGCAAACACTGCTTCTCCGAGACTGAACTGCAGATGTGGAGAAATAGTGCATTTCTGTCCAGCATATCTTATCTCCCATTTGTCTGCATTTGTGTTGAAGTCGTTGCCGGAAGAGAAAGTTCGGTGTTCCTTCGATGTCAGATGGATCTTTGGTACAATACCTCTGATGCTGCCGTCTGCGATCACTATGCTGCAGTTATACAGACGTCCCCCGTAAGGAACAGGGGCTCCGGCTATGACGGTCACATCCCTGTCTGTTGAAAATCCGACTATCTGTCTGATGCCTTCCTCTGCACCTTTCAGCAGCATACTCTGCTTGAACAGGTCTCCGCATGTGCATCCAGTGATACACAATTCGGGAAATACAAGCAGTGATACCTGGTTTTCCTGTGCTTCACTTATGATTCTGCAGATTTCCTCTGTGTTGAAGCCGGGATCTGCAACCCTGACCGACGGAACAGCGGCGGCAGTACGTATGAATCCGTAATTTTTCATTGCAATATAAAAAACATGGACGGCATGACCGTCCATTATGTTTGATTAAAGTTCTTCGAAATTGACATCAGTAAACTGCTCGCCTGCACCTGAGTCTTTCAGGCAGTTTGTCCTGATATACTTTATGACTTCCTCAAGACCTTCGGTAAATTTCTCAAAGTCCTCCTTGTAAAGGAAAATCTTGTGCTTGTCATAGGCAAAGTGACCGTTGTTATCTACCTTGCGTTTGCTTTCTGTGATCGTCAGGTAGAAATCATTGCCTTTTGTAGCCTTGACGTCAAAGAAGTATGTACGCTTTCCTGCTCTTACGGGTTTTGAGTAAATATCCTCACCTGAACGCTCCTGAGCATTTGCTCCATCATAATCCTCACTATACATAGCTTATCTTTTTTAAGTAAATCTTTACAAAGTTAGGGAATTTTCTGAAAAATGAATGTATCTTTGCATAAAATTTTGAGTAAAAATATGCTTAATAGACGAATTTTAAGAATCAAGGCCTTTAAAGTCCTCTACAGCAGTGTTTTATCAGGCAACACCTCTCTTGCTCAGGCAGAAGCCCAGCTTGACCAGGCTTGTGAGGCGACGAGGGATCTTTATATCTATATGCTTGGCATCGTTTCTCCGTTGACAAAGATAGCAAACGACAGGATTGCGGCAGCCAAGGCAAAGTTCAATCCTACAGAAGAGGAGCGTAATCCTAATATGAAGTTCGCTGAGAACGCTCTTGCAAAGCTTATTGACGAAGATGTCGACTTCCAGAAGGTGTTTTCGAAAAAGAAGTTCTCATGGGCGCAGTATGACCTTCTGCTCAAGAAGATCATGAATTCAGTGATGACAAAGGATTATTATGCTGAATACATGGCGTCGGAAGAGCGTTCACTCAAGGAAGACTGCAAGCTTTTCACAAGGATATTCGAGGAGGAATTCGTAGACAGTGAAGAGCTTGAGCAGATCCTCGAAGAAAAGTCTTTGTATTGGAATGATGACCTTGCTTATGCGCTTACATGGTGCTGCAAGACCTTCAAAGGGTTTGCGAACGGTGAGGGATGGAGTCTCCTTCCTCTATATCAAAGCGAAATGCTTAAGGGTGACGGTGTAGAGAGTGACAAGTATTTTGTAAGGAAGCTCCTTCAGGCTTCATTCGCCGGATATGAGAAATATTCTGCCATGGTTGCTGATTCGGTGACAGGATGGGAAAAGGAAAGACTTTTCTCCACTGATGTTGTCCTGATAGTCATGGGACTGGCGGAGACGGTTACCTTCCCTACAATTCCTGTAAAGGTTACGATAAACGAGTATGTGGAACTGGCAAAGTTCTTCGGCACTCCTAAGAGCCGCTCTTTTGTAAACGGTCTCCTTGACAGACTCGTCCAGAATCTTGTAAATGAAGGACAGGTAGTAAAGGAAGGAAAGGGTTTGCTTTAGCATAAGTATTGATTATATTTGCACACAATTAAATTCAGAAAGTGATTATGTTTACAATTTTACAGACAGCTGCTCCTGCAGCACAGGGTGGAAGTCCATGGTCAATGTTGATCATGCTTGCGCTTATTTTCGTGGTGATGTGGATATTCATGATACGTCCTCAGAGAAAACAGCAGAAGGAACTCGATAACTTCCGTAGCGGACTCAAGAAGGGTGACAAGATCGTGACAATCGGAGGTATCTACGGAACAGTAAATGAAGTGAAGGAGGATTCAGTACTTGTCGAGGTTGACAAGGATGTGAAGATCCGTGTAAGCAAGCAGGCGATTGTAAAGGATTTCACTGATCCTTCAAGACAGTAATTCCGGTAGAGAAAGATGAAAGAGCTGATAGAAAAGCTTCTGAAGTCTTTGGGCTTGAGCGGGAGAGATTGGGCAGCTTTGCTGCTGGCTCTCCTGTTGGCTTTTAGTATATGGCTCATCCATAATCTTTCTCTCAAATACAATGATTTTCTGAGCGTTCCGGTTGTTGCACAGTGCAATCTGGAAGGTCATTCGGATGTTGCTACAGACAGGTGTGATGTTGTAGCCAGATGCAGGACTACAGGATATGACGCAATCCGTATGAAGATGAAGCGTAACCGCCGTCCAATACAGATTACTTTCCTTCCTGACATCATGAAACATAAGAAAGGCGATATATTCTATGTTACCTCCGGTGATCTTCTCGAGTATTCGCATCTCATTTATGGTGATGATGTAACGATCGAGTACTTCGCTTCCGATACTTTGTTCTTCACATTCCCTTCGGTAGAGTATAAGAAGGTTCCTGTTTATCCGGCTTTTACGGTTTCATACAAGTCTCAGTATACTGCGGTCGGTGACCTGAAGCTGGAACCGGATTCTGTCGTTTTGTATGGCGAACCATACAGGCTGGAAAACATTGATAAGGTGTTTACAAAGCCGTTGAAACGTATGGATCTGGATTCGGATATTCAAGGTGTTCTCGGACTAAAGAAGCTTCAGAATGTCAGAATGTCGCATGATGAGGTCAGTTATTCTCTTGATGTGACCAGATATGTGGAACTTAAGGATAAGGTCCCGGTAGTAGAGAGGAATGTTCCTGCAGACAAGGAAATGGCTGTGCTTCCTTCACGGGTTGAGGTTGTCCTGAAATGCTCTTTCCCTTTGAAGGGAGATCCGTTGAAGGACCTTGTCCTGTATGTTGATTATGAAGACTTTGTACGCACTGTAAGCGGAAAATGCCCTATCCGTCACGATAGTTTTCCTGAAGGTGTGATCGGATATGATATAGACCCTTACTATGTTGAATGTATCGTAATCGACAGATAATGCAGATTCTGGTAATCACAGGAGGGATAGGCAGCGGCAAGTCTGAGGTATGCAGGATATTGAAGGATACATACGCATGCGGAGTCTACAATGCGGATGAAAAGGTCAAGTCACTGTATAACACTCATCAGACATTGCTTTCAGATATTGAAAATGCATTGGGAACTATTCTCAAAGATGATGAAGGCAGGTTTCTTCCGAGCTTACTGGCAGAAAGGATTTTTTCTGACAGAATGCAGCTTGAACTGGTCGAGTCAATGGTATTTCCTGTACTCGTGAAGGATTTCTATGAGTGGATGCAGGATTATAAGGATGATTCTTTTGTAGTCTTTGAATCTGCAACCATTCTCGAAAAACCTCAGTTGAAAGGATTCGGAGACAAGGTGATTCTTGTCGATGCACCTTTTGAAACAAGGATGGAGCGAGCCTGCAGACGAGATGGATCTTCGCAAGAGAGTATCCGCGCAAGAATGATGAATCAGAAACTGATGAACAGCATATCTTCCGGTGAAACGATTCCTGCTGTTGACGCTGTAATTGACAATTCAGGGACAGAGGATGAACTGAAGACAAAGGTGTTGCTGACTATTAAGAATTTGATAGACAATATTATATAACATTAATAAACTTAGTGAAATGAAAACCGATCTTTCAAGGATTCTGGCGATTTCAGGCCAGAGCGGACTTTATCTTTATATTTCTCAGGCAAGAAACGGAGCTGTGGTAGAGGCTCTTTCTGATAAGAAGAGAAGCAGTGTAGGAATGACAAGCAAGATCACATCTCTTGCTGATATTTCAATCTATACTGACAATGAGGAAGTAAAGCTCCAGCAGGTGTTCCTCAATATGAAGGATGTTCTTGGTGATGCTGATGCTCCGTCATCAAAGTCAGATCCAGAAGTACTCAAGGCATTCTTCGAGAAGGCTCTTCCTACCTATGATCGTGACCGTTTCTATGTTTCCCATATGAAGAAGGTTGTCGACTGGTACAACAATCTCAAGAAGTATGCTTCTCTTGATTTCGTAAATCCTGAGGAGGAAACAGAGGAAGCGGCTGAGTAAGCTGATGAAGAAGAAACTTCAGACTGTCACCTTGGGATGCTCCAAGAACAAGGTTGACACAGAGCATATCCTTTCCCATGTGGAAGATCTTTATGAGATCATTCCTGAGGGAGAGGATATTCCCGTTGATACAATACTTCTGAATACCTGCGGTTTTATCGGAGACGCAAAGGAGGAATCGATACAGGCTGTTCTGGAAGCTGTGGATCGGAAGAAAAGGGGAGAAGCGGAAAAGATAATCGTATTCGGCTGCCTCTCCCAGCGTTATGCTGATGAGTTGCCGGAACTGATCCCGGAAGTGGATGCATGGTATGGCGCCCGCGAGTTTGATCCTGTAATCAGGGCTCTTGGGGCAGAACCTGATCCGGAGAAAAGAACGGACAGATACTTGACGACACCTTCCCATTATGCATATCTCAAGATATCCGAAGGATGTGACCGCAGATGTTCCTATTGTGCCATTCCGTTCATCAGGGGAGGGCATAAGTCTGTTCCGATCGAGGATCTTGTCGAAGAAGCTGAGCGGCTTGCCGGAAAAGGAGTCCGTGAACTCATCGTCATTGCTCAGGATACGACATATTACGGCCTTGACCTTTATCGTCGCCGTGCTCTTGCAGAGCTGCTTCAGAAGCTGTCGGAAGTCGAAGGTATAGAGTGGATAAGGATACATTATTCTTATCCTGCCGCTTTCCCTGAGGATGTCCTTGACCAGATGGCTGACAACCCTAAGGTATGCCGCTATATGGATATACCTCTCCAGCATATCTCGGACAAGGTTCTGGACAATATGCATCGTAATGTGACAGGTGCATGGACACGCGAGCTTATCCGAAAGATGAGGGAAAGGGTTCCTGGGGTCGTGTTGCGTACGACAATGATTGTCGGACACCCCGGTGAAGGAAAGAGAGATTTCAATGAACTGCTTGAATTTGCAGAAGAAGCCCGTTTCGAGAGATTGGGTGCGTTCAAGTATTCTGAAGAAGAAGGAACATATGGTGCTGAGAACTTCAAGAACAGCATCTCTGCACGTGTGAAACAGGAACGTCTTGATGCACTTATGACTCTTCAGAGCGGCATCTCGCTCAAATTCAACCAGTCTCGTGTCGGGTCTGTTGAAAAAGTCATAGTCGACGATTTCATGGATGGCGTCTTTGTCTGCAGAAGTGAGTTTGAAAGCCCTGAAGTCGATGGCGAGATTCTTGTGAAGTATGATGCTTATGTAATGAATGGAATAGAGCCATATTCTCTTGTCGGTGAATTCATGAATGTCCGTATAACCGGCGCGGATGAGTATGACCTTATTGCTGAACCGTTAGAAATTTTATGATTATGAAAAACAGTCTGTTTCGTATTTTGTGTCTCGTATTCATGGTTGCATCCTGCAGTCCTATGCAGCATGTGGTTCATGTGGAGATGAGGTATCCGTCCAAGTCCGGTCTTGAACTTGCCGGGAAGAATGTTGCAGTCGTTCAACTCGAGAATGACAATACGATAGCCAACCCTTTTGCTGAGGGAATGGCAGACGGACTTGCATTTGCTCTTGAGCAGGATTACGGGACAGGAGAGGGAAGTGTCGGCATATATAGGATGCGTGTATCTCCTGAAGGCAGGTATTTTTCACGTGATACGTTGCTGAATCTGGTCATGGATACCGGAGCAGATGTAGTTTTCCTGATAGATACTGTAGCTGTCAAGGAACTTAAGATGGGAGGTGCCACGAGCGTGGCAGTCAAGACTTCCGTTGATTCTTCTTACATAAGTACCGGAACCCTTCCGTTTACGATGAACCTCTATTGCTACGATGCAATGGATAAGAATGACAAGGTATATACATTCAAAGGTTCAAGCACGGCTGTTCCGTTTGCATATTCGGATGGAAAACAGGCAGATGACGAGATAATGTCAAAGGCTGTTGCTTCTTTACCGGAGGTTGGATTTGAAGCCGGCAAGACGGTTTCTTCGTCGTTCAAGTCGCAGTGGAAGCATGAGCAGTATTCTGTCATATATTTTGACGGATCCCAGTGGTATAAGGCTGTAAGCTGTGCCGAACAGTATATGTGGCGTGATGCAATGGATATCTGGCTTGGTCTGCTGGATACGAATGATCTACTCAGGCGTGCGTGTGCTGAATACAACCTTGCTGTTGCCTCATATATGCTCGGTGATTACTCCCTTGCTGAGAAATGGCTTGATCTTTCGGATGCAGACAACAAGCTGCCATTGTCTGACGGTATGCGTAAAAGAATTAATGCCCGAAAATAGTTGTCTTTGTTTTTTTTCGCTTCCGCAGTCGGTTCTTTAATTTTGCCTGAACCTGATTACGCTTGAGGGAAATCATCATCTTAAGGTCTTCCCCCATATTCTCTACGAAAAGAGGGAAACGTACTCTCATTCTTCTTACCTTTTCTTCAATATATGAGTCAAGATGACGGGCAAGTTTTGCTTCGTATATCTCGTCGAAAGCAATAAGGATGCATGTTTCTTCCGCTTCGCTGAACTCATGGTTTATTCCTCCGCCGAAGGTCTTCATTGTAGGAGAAAGACTCATATATGAATTTACCAAAGGAGGAATGTTCTCTCCAAGTCTTCGGACCTCAGCATTGAGTTTCTTATAATCATCCTTGAATTCCTTTTCGGTAAGGATGCTGTCCATGTAGTTCCTGTCAGTCTCTATATTGAGGGGATCCATCGGAGTTACAAGATTATCCTTGTCAGCAAAATGCTTGAACAGGAAGTGCTGGATAAGGTCTCTTGCCTGACGGTTATACTCAGGGTACATGGTCATCTTTCCGAAGAAATATTTCATCTTAGGGCTCTGGATAGCCAGTGCTCCAAGACCGTCCCATAGATTGTCAAGGGCGAAAAGACCTTTGGTACCTGCCTTGCTGCTTTGATACTCCGGAGAAACGAAACTCCTGCCGAGCTCTATTGTATAGGGGAGATAATCCTTGATGAATCTGTCAGAGAAACGGAACATGTGGGATGTCGCAAGGAGCGGCTGTCCGTCTTCGCCCAGCTTGATGTCGTCGCCCAGAATGAACCTGTATCCGCCAAGTATCCTTTCTGCTTCAGGATCCCATACGATGAGCTGTTGGTATGGATTTTCCATCGTGTCGAACTCATCTATATCCATAGACAGTCCGCTGCCGCCTCCCGAGTCACGGAACGCTTCTTCGCGGAGACGTCCGATTTCACGCATTACGTTGGGTGAATTGTGGTGATTCACGATGTAGATTTCGTTATGGCTTTTATTAGTATCCCTTAGCTTCTTGCTTTCAGTCAGTTCTGCCTTAAGCAGTTCAAGGCTTACAGGAGCAATGATCGGTTCCATAGGTTTGTGGTTTTAGCAACGCAAATTTAAGTAATAATGCTTATTAATACAAATGTCAGGACTACAGTCTGAAGCCGATGCCGAACATGAGGTTGTGGGTATAGTTCAAGGAGCTGAGGCGATATCCGATGTTCAGATATGCGAGGTCTGTCAATCTGACTTTCAGATTGTAGACCGTATAGAGCCCTTTCATGTCTTTCCCGCTTTTCAGAATATTGTATCCGACTCCCAGATTTATAGCAAAATAAGCGGAATTCAGTTCGCCTCTGATAGAAACTCCTGCAGCAACCTGTTTCCATAGTTCAGGTCGGGACCAGCTTGATACGGTTCCTGTCTCTTTGTCGAATACGATGTCTTCGATGTTTGCGCTTGAATCATATGTGATATCCAATGCCGGACCGAAGCGGAAATACCGGTTGCACTTATAAAGCGGATTGATACTCGTACCGGCAAGACCAAACGGCTTGTTGATTATGCAGAGAGACATGTCGGAAAGAGTTCTCTTGGCTCTCCATCCTCCGTAGACCATCAGGTCATAGAGCATCCTGTCTTTGACCGGTCTGCATATGAGCTCTTCTTCTCTGCTGAAAAGATGTCTTCCCGCTGTCTCGTTTGCGGACGAGTTGCAGACTTTGGAAACGCCAAGACGGAAGCCTATAGTGTTGGCTCCGCCATTGGGATAACAGGTGTCTCCATTTGAAAAATGAGTGTATTCCGGTCCGAAAGAAAACTCCCATTCCGGGGTAATCCTCCAGATGAAAGGAATGCCTGCATTGATATATATGTTGTTTCTCGAGCCAACGGCTTCGTTACGTTCCCACCATGTTGAAAGCCCCAGATTCCATTCGTAACCTATTGTAAGAGAAGACGAGAGACCTGCTAACCTCATTCCTTGGAAAATATACAATGAAACCGGTGTACCTGTTATCTTGTGGCTGTAAAAGGTGTTGACCGCAGCTCCTATTCCCTGATATGAGCCAGGATATCGTTTGCCGTTTGTCGAATTATCGGGTGATTCGAAGGAATATTTCAGATGGAAGGAAGTACCTGTCTTTATTTTCTTTCCTGCGGCGTTGTAACCATTATAGATCCCGTGGGTAGCCATGTTGTATGCAGGCTTTGCTTCAACCGTAACCCTATAGGTCGGAGACTCGTAATAAAGACTATCCTTGCCTTCAGCTGCAACAACAGAAAAGGCAAGGATAATGAAAACGGTTATGTATCTTATCTTACTCAATCTTCTTGACAGGGTCGCAGGTAAGACCTACTCCCAGTTTCTTGAATATCTTATGGTCTACTTCGCTGAGCATTACGGTAGAGTGGACCTGGCATCCCTCCAGCTTAGGAAGCTGATCGAGTGCCATCCTGCAGTTCTCATCTGTGTTGCTCAGCATAGAGAGGGCTACCAATACTTCGTCTGTATGCAGGCGGGGATTATGTCCGTGGAGGTATTCTACCTTTGTCTTCTGGATAGGTGCAATCATTTCTTCCGGAATGAGCCTTACTTCATGCGGAATGCCTGCGAGATGTTTCAAGGCATTCAGAATGAGTGCTGCACTTGGACCAAGGAGCGAACTTGTCGCAGAGGTGATGATCGTTCCGTCCTGAAGTTCGATAGCTGCTGTCGCCACTCCGTAGATATCTTTCCTCTCGTGGGCTGCAACTGTTGTCCTGCGGTATTCAGTCGTCAGTTTCGCCTGCTTGAGGATAAGCGATATCTTGTTGACCTCCTGTTCGTTATCTCCCTTTTCCGCCAATTTGCAGAGTGCATAGTAGTATCTTCTGATTATCTCCTCTCTTGCAGCGTTGCAGCAGACGTCTTCATTGCTCATACAGAATCCCAGCATGTTTACACCCATATCGGTAGGGGACTTGTAAGGGCTTTCTCCATAAATACCCTCGAACAGGGCATTAAGGACCGGGAATATCTCTATGTCGCGGTTATAACTTGAAGCGATGGTTCCGTAGGCTTCGAGGTGGAACGGGTCGATCATATTGATGTCGTTAAGATCTGCCGTAGCAGCCTCGTAGGCAATGTTTACAGGATGCTTGAGCGGAAGGTTCCATACAGGGAATGTCTCGAATTTGGCATATCCTGCCTTTGTTCCTCTCTTGTTTTCATGATATAGCTGACTCAGACATACCGCCATCTTTCCGCTGCCGGGACCAGGTGCCGTGACAACCACCAAAGGACGGCTTGTCTCTACATAATCATTCTTTCCGAAGCCTTCATCCGAGTCGATGAGGGCGACGTTGTTAGGATAACCTTCGATTGTGTAATGATAGTAGACCTTGATGCCGAGACGCTCGAGACGTTTTCTGTATGCATCTGCACTTGACTGACCGTTATAGTGGGTCATAACCACGCTGCTCACATAGAATCCTACATTCTCGAACTCTCCGCGAAGGCGCAGGACGTCTTCGTCATATGTGATTCCAAGGTCTCCGCGTACCTTGTTCTTCTCGATGTCGATAGAGCTGATGACAATGATGATTTCAGCCTCATCCTTGAGTTGCTTGAGCATCTCAAGCTTGCTGTCAGGCTTGAATCCCGGCAGCACACGGCTTGCATGGTTGTCGTCGAATAGTTTTCCTCCGAATTCGAGGTAAAGCTTGTCTCCGAACTGTTCAATGCGTTTCTTGATGTGTTCGGACTGTATCTTCAGATACTTCTGATTGTCAAATCCCGTTTTCATACGGGATACAAAGATAACCATTCCTGCGAGACTCTGCAAGATGTTTCTTGACTTTTTGTGATAGGATGAATTATGAAATAAGGGTTGGCGGTTTTAGTGTCCGCCAACCCTTTGGATTATAGGTAGAACCATAAGCCGGTTTCTGTTTTATCCTGTCATTTATCTTCTCGATCTACCCCCCGGAAAAGAGCGGGCAGCCCTTTTGTCCTTTCGGACATTCCGGTATACATGATCTTTCTGGTCCTGGTGCCGTCACCGCCATATGTCGCCATACGACGTCGTGAGCTCTTGCCTCGCGGTTTCACCCTTACCCTTGCGGGCGGTTTGTTTTCTGTTACGGCATTCATAAGATTACTCCCATCTGTGCTTTCCACAGCAGGTCGCCCTGTCCAGTCCGGACTTTCCTCTGGTGCCAGCACCAGAGGAAAGCATTTACCCCCAGTCGCGACGGCTAAGCCGTCAGGGTAAATCAAATCCATCATGGCGCTGTTACCAGCGACAAGTCATTCTACCTATATGTCAATGAACTATTTGTATCCGAGCTTGCGCTCCATTGCGTCATTCTGTCTGTTCATGCGCTCCACCTCTTTCCTGAGGGCTGGAGTGATGTCCTCGCAATGCTTGTGGCACTGCATGGATTTAGAGTACATGCGTCCGATGCAGAAGTTGCTGTGGGTACAGCCGCTGCAGTGGTTTTCGTCAGCCTGCATCTTGTTGACGAAGTCTGTGTCTTCAAGCACTGCACGACCCATCTGAATCATCGGAAATCCTTTGCTGACCGCCTCCTCTGCACTCTTTCTGTCCGTGACTCCGCCTACGTATACGAACGGGAAGTCCGGCATGGCTTCGCGGAATTTCAGTGCATCTTCCATAAAGAAGAGCTTCTTGAAAGGAACCGTAGGCGCTACGATCTTTCCTGCCAGCGTCACACCCAGCTTAAGCCACCATTTGCTCCAAGGGAAGTAGTGGACTATCGTCTTGACCGGGAACTGTCCGCGCATCACATACTGAGGATGACGGCTTACAAAGCCTCCGGAAAGGACAATTGCCTCGATTCCGAGGTTGCGGAGTTCCTTTGCCACTTCGATGAGTTCATCGGTTTCCTGACCGCCCTTGAAACCGTCATGGGTGTTCAGTTTGGCAAACAGTGCAACCTTGCCTTTTCCGGCTGCGACGACCTTTTCCACACACATGCGCATGAAACGCATGCGGTTTTCCAGGCTTCCTCCGAATTCGTCACGTCTCTTGTTCGTATATGGAGAGAGGAACTGTGAAATAAGATATCCGTGTCCTGCATGGATTTCGATTGCGTCAAACCCCGCCTCTATTGCCAGCTCGACAGCCTTTCCGTAAGCGTCTGCAACTTCATTGATCTGCTCCATGTTCATCTTCTGCACGAAGGTAGGGGAGTAGAGATTGAAGCCTCGGCTTGCACCATATGGCATGCATCCGCAGATGCTCCTGTGCGACATGTTTCCGCAGTGACCGAGCTGGATTGAAGCCTTTGCGCCTTCTGCATGGATGGCGTCTGTAAGCTTCTTCAGTTCGGGTACTATTTCCTCACGCATCCAGAGCTGGTTCTCGAAAGAGAGTCCGCTCCGGCATACCGCCGCATATGCGACAGTCGTCATACCGATACCTCCGCGTGCAACGGCTGTATGGTAATCGAACAGCTCCTTGGAAGGACGCTGACCCGGGCACATGGCTTCGAAGGCCGCAGACCTGATGGTGCGGTTCTTCAGTTCCAGAGGACCGATGCTGTATGGTGTAAATAATTCGCTCATTACCAGATAAACGGTATGATATGTTTCTTGTTCAAACTTCTGTATTCCTCCCCGAATTCCTTTTCATACTTCTCTGTCAGCGACTTTGCACGCGGACCAAGATTCGCGAATGTCCATACGGCAAAGAGGAGACCTGCCGGTGACCAGGTCAGAATCGCATATCCGATCCATTCCGTAAATTCTCCAAAATAATTGGCTGAAGTTACATATTTATAGAAACCCTTGCGTGGGATGTAATGCTTGGTATCACCCGGCTTGCGCAGGTTGCGGATGACGTGGTCAGAATGCAGGTTTATAGCCATTCCGGTAAAGAATATGATGGTTCCTGCTATGAACTGCGGACTCAGCAGCCACTTTGTTCCATACATTCCTGCAGGAGCTTCACCATAAAGCCATCCGCCTATCATGTATGCGTTCAATGTGTTGAATGTCAGTCCCATCAGCATTATCGCAATCGGCATCCTGCTTTTTCCTCTCATCATCAGAGGGAAGATGAACGATCTCTGGAAATAATGCACCAGGTAGAATCCAGCCATGATGTAGAGCACAAGATTCGAGTTGCCGGTATCCGTTCCGGAAAGCGCGAACCGGATCGTGTAGTAAAGCAGGAAGATGAACGCCGGGGCTTCCATCAGCACCCATGCAGCCTTGTTGCTGATTTTCGGACCCCAGTTTGACGAAGACAGATAGCCGTATCCCGCCTTGAAATAGAACAATGCGATGAATACAATGACAGCCATTACGGCCATGCATGCCATTATGATGTAATATGTGCTCATGTCTTTGTCGATACAATCTGCAAAGGTAGCATTATTTTCTGAAATAGTTTTTTTTAACTACTTTTGCGCATCAAATAATGACAATTGGAAAATGAAAAAGTTTGTGGCATTGATGGCGGTTCTTGCAGTTCTCGCATCCTGTACGGAAGCTAAGTTAAAGGAGTACAAGCTGGAAATCGTTGCTGAATATCCCCATGATACTGAATCATATACTCAGGGTCTTTTCTTCCATGATGGAGATCTTTACGAGAGTACAGGTATGCACGGAAAGTCCACCTTCCGTAAAGTGGACCTTGCAACAGGTGATGCACTTCGCAAGCTTAATTTCGATAAGCAGTATTTCGTGGAAGGTTCCGTGATCTTCGGAAATGAACTCTATATCCTTACATGGGAATCACGCGTGGCTTTCGTATATGATGCCAATACGCTTGAATACAAGTCTTCGTGGAAATATCCTCGCGAGGGATGGGGACTCACAACTGACGGAAAGCATCTTATCGCATCGGACGGTACAGCAAATCTATATTTCATGAACAATCAGTTCGCCCTTGACCGCAAGCAGCTTGTTACGATCGACGGACGTCCTGTCAGATGGCTCAATGAACTGGAGTATATCAAGGGAAAGGTATGGGCGAATGTATATACTTCCGATGAAATAGTTATAGTTAATCCTAAGAACGGAAAGGTCGAGGGACTGATTGACTGCAAAGGACTTCTTCCAAAGAACCTGAGAACGGATTCAACGGATGTCCTTAACGGTATCGCATATGATCCGCAGAATGATAAGATTTATCTTACAGGCAAGAACTGGCCTAAGCTCTACGAAGTGAAACTGCAGGAAAAGAAGTAGCCTGTCATCTATGGTATAGTTTCTGAAATGTATGTCCATGCCGCCCGCCGGGGCGGAAATGAACATTAACATTTAGATACTTGAACCATGGATACTGGAAAGTCATTATTATGTTTTATTGCAGGCGCGCTCACTGGAGCGGTTGCGGCTGTATTGCTTGCTCCTGATTCAGGAGCCAACACCCGTGCCAGAATCAGGCAGGGTGCATCTGATATAGCAGACAAGGTCAAAGGAAAGATTACCGGAAATCTCTGTTCCATCGAAAGAGCTTTGGAGGAAGAGTGATGGACGGTAACCGTAGTAAACAGAACTCTCTGTCCTCGGTCTTATGGGAATTTCTCAGCCAGGGGACAGAAGAATTCAAAAAGAACATTATCGCCGGACTGTCTATAGGATTCAGCAGGGTGCTTTCTGTGCTTGTGATACTTATGCTTCTGATGATAGTGCTGGCGGTTTTTGCCATCGGGTTCATCATTCTGCTCGGAGATGTCATCGGCAGCTGGAGTGCAGCTGCATTTATCGTAGGGGGTATCTATCTGATCGCCCTTGTAATTCTTTTCCTGATGCGGAAGAGGCTGTTCCTGGGGATGTTCATCAATATTTTTTCAGGAATCGTCGTTTCCGGGAAATCCGGTGACGGGCTTAAGTCCCTGACTCTTATGTTTGTACGATATCTGCGTGAACGTCTCGAATGATCATTTGAACTCGGACAGCCAGAGCACCATCTTTTCCAGCACTTGCGGAGAGATTGTCTCTTCGATGTCCCTGTATTCAGTTACGGCTCCTGTCTTGCAATGCTGGAACAGGTGATGACTGCAAACGGCTTATGTTCGAAGATTTCTTCGTCTCTGTTCTGGATACCGCTGCAAATATTCGGATAGTATGACTGACAGATCTCATAATATTTAATTGATTGATGTAAACCCCTCATAGAGGTCAATGCTGTTGAGCGGCTAAAACCCATCCTGAGTGTTTTTTGGACCATTTGATTCGCTCAACGGAGAGAATTTCCGACCGTTGAGCTATGATAGTTGCTTTGCACTGCTCAAGATGACATAATCGTCCGCTCAACGGCGTTCAGATTATTCCTTTTCTTTTGTCAGGATATTAGCCACAGCAGATACGCATAATACCGATGCGGCGAACATGATCTCTTTATAATGAGGAGTACCTGACGCTATCTGAATGA
>JAFVMQ010000048.1 GCA_017506825.1 Bacteroidales bacterium | reverse complement strand
GTCTGCTTCCTGTCCCAAGGACATTTCTCTCTCAGTTCATCCAGCACATCCAGAATTCTTCCGAATGCCTGCAATTTTTCATCTCTTGTATGCATAAACCTTATTATAATAATGCAAAAATAATAATAAAAACACTATCTTTGACAGGATAATCACATACTTATGCGTAAAGAAATTCATTTCGTTTCAGCCGAAGAGGCTGTCAAGGTTGTCAAGTCCGGCGACCATGTACATTTGAGCAGCGTTGCAAGCGCTCCGCGAATTCTGATCGATGCACTCTGCGCACGCGGAGAAAGAGGAGAACTTCAGGATGTACGCATCCATCATCTCCACACGGAAGGTCCTGCACCTTACACCGACCCGAAATTTGACGGAGTATTCTTCCATCAGGCATTCTTTGTCGGAGCAAACGTACGTAAAAGCGTTCAGGCAGGCTACTCGGACTATATCCCTGTATTTCTGAGCGAGACCCAGAAGCTTTACCGCTGCGGTGCCCTCAGATGCGACGTTGCAATGATTCAGGTCTGTCCTCCGGACAAGCACGGATATGTTTCTCTCGGAACATCGGTAGATGCGACACTGGCTGCAATCGAATGCGCAAAGACAGTGATTGCCGTAGTCAATCCGAATGTACCGCGCGCATGGGGTCAGGCAATGATCCCTATGGACATGATCGATATCTTCGTGGAAGGAAACGAACCTCTCGAACCCGCTCACTTCAGCGAGCCGAATGAAATCGAAATCGCAATCGGAAAGCATTGTGCCGCCCTTATTGATGACGGCGCATGCCTGCAGATGGGTATCGGAGCCATCCCGAACGCCGTACTCGCACAGCTCGGGAATCACAAGAACCTCGGAGTGCACACAGAGATGTTCGCGGACGGAGTGCTGGAGCTCGTGGAGAAGGGAGTGATCAACGGATCGAACAAGGTTACAGACAAAGGCAAGCTCGTATCTACATTCCTTATGGGATCGCAGAAGGTATACGATTTCATCGATGACAACCCTATGGTAGCAATGATGGATGTGGGATATACCAACGACCCTTTCGTGATTGCAAAGAATCCGAAGATGACAGCCATCAACTCAGCCGTACAGGTTGATCTTACCGGTCAGGTGTGCGCAGACTCCATCGGAACAAGATTCCACTCCGGAGTAGGCGGACAGGTCGACTTCATCTACGGAGCATCACTCGCACCTCAGGGCAAGGCAATCATAGCAATGCCTTCTACAACAAACAAAGGTGGCAGCAAGATCGCTCCAGTAATCATCGAAGGCGGCGGAGTGGTAACGACCAGACCTCATGTCCATTATGTTGTAACTGAATACGGTGCAGTCGATCTCTACGGCAAATCAATGCAGGAGCGTGCGAAGCTGCTTATCAGCATTGCTCATCCTGACCACCGTGAAGCCCTCGACCGCGCTGCATTCGAACGCTTCGGTCCACACTACCATGGTGTAAAGATCTAAGACAGGACCATTTCAGAAAACCATCAGTCCCTGCCATCGGAAAGCAGAAGCATAGGGAAATGCTTTCCTCACGGCAGGGACTGATGGTTTTCTATAAGTATCAGCCTATTTAACTGCGGCCTTGGCCTTGCGTCGGGCAGTAAGTTCACGTTGGAATGCCCTTGCATTTTTAAGATGCTCGGTGTATGTCACTGCAAAACGATGAGTACCGTCAAATGCCGGACTAGCGCAGAAATAGATGTACTTATGCTTCTGAGGCTCAAGCACAGCATCGAGACATGCCTTAGGAGGAACATTGATCGGAGCCGGAGGCAGTCCCACATGCTTGTACGTATTATATGGGGAATCAATCGCAAGATGCTTCTTCAGGATGCGGTCAAGCTTGTAATCATAGCAGAAAGCAATAGTCGGGTCAGCTTGAAGCTTCATCTTCTTCTTATATCGGTTAAGATAAACTCCTGCAATTACAGGATATTCAAACTCCTTGAGAGTCTCGCCGCTTACGATCGAAGCCATGATGGACACCTGCATCCTGCTAAGTCCCTGAGCCTTTGCCTTCGCATCACGTTCAGAAGTCCAGAAAGCATCATATTCTTTCTTCAGACGGTCGAATATATCCTCGACAGAAGCTGTCCAATACATCTGATATGTATCCGGAAGTATGAGCGCAAACACATTCTCCGGAGTAAAGCCGTATTTCTTCAGGAAATCAGCGGAATCAAGAGCCTGGGCTACAGAAGCTGAATCTACCATCATCTGAGTACTTATCTTCTTTGCAATGCGACCTTTGCTTCTCATTGTTCCTGACAGAACAAGATTCTGAGGTGTCTGCCATCCGAACACCAGCATCCTCGCAACATAGATACTTGTAGCTGACGGTCCTATCACATATCTTCCCGGCTTCATCTGAGTCCCGACATCCATCTTTCCGAACGTACGGAGTACACTTTTCGGACGCAATGTGCCTGCACGAAGCAGAAGCGAATCAACCACCTGCTGCACTGTGGTCTCAGGACGCACATAAAGTACATACTCTTGGGTGAAGTTAGGCTTCTTGTTGTCACTGTAGTACATACCGAGGACATATCCAGCGGCACCCGCCAGAACAGCCAGCACGACCAGAACCCTAACAGTTATCTTCAATCTTACAGTCATATCACTTTCTCAGTTTAATAATATCTCCTTCCCTGATGATGACATCTGATGACATGCCATTCATCTTGAACAGACTTGAAAGTCTTATTCCATATCGCTGGGCAATGCCCCTCATAGTCTCTCCTTCCTCCACAACATGCTTGTCCAGACCTCTCACAGCCTGCTTCTTTTTAGGCTGGAGATATACAACCGTACCCGCAGGAAGAGGCACATTATCCTTAAGATCATTGAACTTGAGGATCTCGCGGAGAAAGAGGTTGTTGGATGATGCTATGCTCGAATAGGTCTCACCCTCGACAGAATAAACAAAAGGAACACCATTCTTCGTATACATTTCCCGCGACATGCTGAAATGAAAATCCGAACGCTGAGCCTGCGTCAAGGCGCTTTTACGCTCGATCTGGGAAGGCGCTACAGGTATTTCATCCTTGACAGGCTTTGCCTTGGTTTTCTTTGTCTTGTTTTTCGATTTGCCGAAAGAAGCGGATTTACGGTCGTATTGATGAAGATCATAATCCTCAATCATCTTTATAAGCTTCTTCGCATATGAAGGATCAGTAGCATAGCCCGCCTTCTTCAAGCCATGTGCCCAAGCCTTGTAATCGGTTATCTTATAGTCAAAGAGGAACTTATAACGCTCCCTGTAGCGCAGGAAGTCCGAATGGTCACGATACGACTGTTCTGGAGAAGAGTACTTGCGGAAGCATTCTCCTCTTCTGTCATCATTATAATACATCTTTTTTCCCGACCAGGAATTATGACATTTGATGCCGAAGTGGTTGTTTCCCTTTACAGCCAACTCCGAAAGTCCGTATCCGGACTCCAGAAGACCTTGGGCCAACGTGATGCTTGCCGGAACACCTGTACGATACATTTCCTCGACCGCAAGGGGTGCAAACTGTTCGATGTATTTTTCCTGCGGAGTCTTGCCTGAAGCTGAGGCTATGATGGTTGCAGACAACACCGCGCTTATTAATGATGCAATTATTCTTCTCATAGATTGCGAAGATAAGGAATTTCCACGACATCTCCATCATGGGCAAGATCCGTATCCGGAAAGACAGACCTCAATTCGTCAAGATAGAAGTCGACAGATGGGAAGCGGGAGGAATAATGTCCGACAAGCAGACGTCCTGCTTCTGCATCAGCAGCTGTATGTGCCGCCTGCAAGGTTGTGGAATGGAATGTCTTTTCCGCCATTTCAACCATGTCGGCGGGGAAGGTGGCTTCATGATAAAGCAAAGTAACCCCTTTTATCCATCCTGCGAGCTCAGGAAAGGGCGCAGTATCGCTGCAATAGGCATAACTGCGGGGAACATATGGAATGTACGCTGCCTCTGAGTGAGGAATCACGACATCACCTCTCACAACATCTTCTCCCCTCTTGAGTGTTCCTATTTCAGACAGGGAAAGTCCATACCGGGCGATTGCTTCCTTTCTTACATTATATGGAGGCTGTTTCTCCCTTATCATGAACCCGAATGTCTCGATCCTATGGTTTAGCGGAAAGGCAAGAAGCTCGGTAGTCCTGTTTTCATAAACGACTTCAGGTTCCGACATCTCAAGAGGAACTAATTCAATCTCGAACTTTATTCCCTCACCGAAGCTGTCCATAAAGAAATCAAGAACCGGCTTGAATGACTTGGGAGCATAAATACCAAGCTTCGAACTGCGACCGAGCATCCCCATGGTCGACAACAGACCAAAAAGGCCGAAGACATGGTCTCCATGATTATGACTCAGGCATATATGTTCTATCTTCAGAAAAGACAGACCGGCCCTGCGCATACGTATCTGCGCGCCTTCGCCACAGTCAATCATAAACAAGCGCCCATGTACGTCAAGTACCTGGGCGCTTGGATATCTTTCTGTAGTGGGCAGGGCCGAAGCCGTGCCCAATACATTAAGAGTGAAATTCATTTGAATTACTTGTTCTCGAGCTGGCTCTTGAGAGCTGCGAGTGCATCGATGTCACCAAGAGTAGTCTTCTCGATGTTCGAGTTGATCTTCTTCACAGCCTTCTTAGTGTTGTCAGCCTCAGCTGCAGCCTTCTGAGCCTTCTCCTCTACAGCTGCTGCATAAGTCTTAGCGTGTGAAAGTGCAACCTTCTTTGCGCTTCTCTTAAGTGCAGTAACCTTGAATGAGAGAGTCTCACCTGTTACAGGCATTGAACCGTCCTCCTTAACGAGGTCTCTGTTGAAGCACTCACCCTCAACATCCTCCTCAAGAGCGATAACAGCAACCTTGTCACCGAGAGTCTTTACCTTACCCTCAACAACAGTACCTACTGCATACTTAGCCTCAACCTCATCCCATGGGTTAGGAAGGAGCTGCTTGTGACCAAGTGAAAGCTTGTGGTTCTCCTCATCGAAGTCAAGGATAGTAACCTCTATAGTATCACCAGCTGCTACGAGTTCAGAAGGATGCTTGATCTTGTTCCATGAGAGGTCGCTGATGTGTACGAGACCCTCGATTCCTTCCTCAAGCTCAGCGAATACGCCGAAGTTAGTGATATTGCGAACAGTTGCTGTGTGCTTTGAACCTACTGCATACTTCTCGCGGATGTTCTCCCAAGGGTTAGCAACGAGCTGCTTGAGACCGAGAGACATCTTCTTCTCCTCGCGGTCGAGAGTAAGGATCTGAGCCTCAACCTCGTCACCTGCCTTAAGGAAGTCAGAAGCAATGCGGAGTCTTGGAGACCATGACATCTCTGATACGTGGATAAGACCCTCAACGCCTGGCTCGATCTCTACGAATGCGCCGTAATCAGCGATGAGAACAACCTTACCTGTCACCTTGTCACCTACCTTGAGGTTTGCATCAAGTGCATCCCATGGGTGAACTGTGAGCTGCTTGAGACCGAGAGCGATTCTCTTCTTTGACTCATCGAAGTCGAGGATAACGACATTGATCTTCTGGTCGAGAGCAACAACCTCCTCTGGATGGTTGATACGTCCCCATGAAAGGTCTGTGATGTGGATAAGTCCGTCAACACCGCCGAGGTCAACAAAT
>JAFVMQ010000004.1 GCA_017506825.1 Bacteroidales bacterium | reverse complement strand
CGAGCCTTCTTCATAAATTCCGATGTTCAGGCCGGACACGAACGGAATGTTTCCGATGATCATACCGAATCCGATAGGAATCAGCAGAAGCGGTTCCCAGTCTTTCTTTATGGCAAGCGTTATGAAGACAATTCCGATCGCAATCATGATCAGGTGCTGATACGTCATGTTTGCGAATCCTGTATAGCTCCAGAACTGCTGCAGACTTTCGAATATTGTGTTCATTGTTATGCTATTGTAACGATTGATGCTCCTTCAAGTACGGAATCACCTTTTGCCACATGGATGGCTGTAACGGTTCCAGCGCAATCTGCTTCGATCGAGTTCTCCATTTTCATGGCCTCGAGGACAGCGACCTCCTGACCGGCTTTGACAGTATCTCCTACATTGACCTTTACAGCAATGATGACTCCAGGAAGAGGTGATGTCACTGCCTTTCCTGCTCCTGCAGCCGGCGCTGGCGCTGGAGCTGGAGCAGCCTGCTGTACGGGTGCAGGTGCCGGTGCTGCCTGAACCGGAGCTGAAACCGGAGTGGTTGCAACACTTTCCTCAAGTTCTACGTTATATGGAGTGCCGTTTACTGTTACCGAAGCATTCTTTCCCTCTACTGAATTGATTGCAACATTGTATTCGTTGCCGTTGATCTTGAATTTATACTGTTTCATGGTTTTGTTTTTTCAGTTATTTGCGTTTGATGGTTATGATGTAACTTTCCATATCGTGGACAGTATCATTCAGATACTGGTGGAGAGCCATGCTGATGGCTGCATAGACTTCTCCGTTCATTTCATGGTCAAGAGCCATTGCGATCGCCGCTGCGATTTCTTCGCTTTCCTTCTCTCCTGCCGGACTGGCCGTTTTTGCAGAAGGTCGGGTCCGGTCAGACTTCCTGGACGATGCCTTTGATGCCTTCTTCCAGTTTATCTCTCCGGAAGATATCTTGCCGATGAATGTGTATGCGAAATACAGGATGACGAGGGCTACGAATACCACAGTAACCGATACAAGTGTGATTATGGCTCCATGTGGATCCTTCACCATCATGTCGGCACTTTTCTCCGCGACTCTCTGCGATGCCTGTAATAACATTAAGATGTTCATAACGTATTATGTTAAAGTGGCAGATTGTCGTGTTTCTTCCAAGGGTTCTCCTGCTTCTTGCCTGCAAGCTGTTCAAGGGCCCTGATGACGCGGAATCGTGTGTTGCGAGGTTCGATCACATCGTCGATGTAACCGTAGCTTGCTGCATTGTAAGGATTACAGAAGAGGTCGTTGTACTCCTGCTTCTTCTCTTCTGCGACTCTGGTCCTTTCTGCAGGGTCTTCCAGAGCTTTTATTTCCTTTGAATATAGGATTTCTACTGCACCTTCTGCTCCCATGACAGCAATGTTCGCTGACGGCCATGCATAGTTGATGTCACCTCTCAACTGCTTGCAGCTCATTGTGATATGGGCTCCTCCGTACGATTTTCTGAGCGTTACAGTGACTTTCGGTACTGTCGCCTCACCATATGCATAGAGAAGTTTCGCTCCATTGCTGATGATTCCTCCATATTCCTGCTGAGTTCCGCAAAGGAAGCCAGGGACATCCACCAGTGTCACTATAGGAATGTTGAATGCGTCGCAGAAACGGACGAAACGCGCGGCCTTCCTTGAGGCATTGATGTCAAGCACTCCTGCAAGAATCTTCGGCTGGTTGGCTACGATGCCGACAGAACGTCCGTTCATATGTGCAAAACCGACGATGATGTTCTTTGCCCAGCTCTTGTGCACCTCGAGGAACCTGCCGTCATCAACGATGCTTCCGATTACCTGATACATGTCATATGCCTTGTTCGGATTGTCAGGTATGATGTCATTAAGCGCATCGTCCACTCGTCCTGCCGGGTCGGCGGTCTCTACGTAAGGGGCTTCTTCCCTGTTGTTCGAGGGAAGGAAGCTGAGAAGGGTCTTGATGGTCCGGATTCCGTCTTCTTCATTGTCTGCTGCAAAATGTGCAACTCCGCTCTTTGTCGAATGTACTCCTGCTCCTCCGAGTTCCTCCTGGGTGACAACTTCACCGGTAACTGTCTTGACAACTCCGGGACCGGTCAGGAACATGTATGAAGTGTCTTTGATCATTACGGTGAAATCAGTCAGGGCAGGGGAGTATACGGCTCCTCCGGCACATGGACCGAAAATTCCTGAAATCTGCGGTACGACTCCTGATGCAAGGATGTTTCTTTCGAAAATCTCACCGAATCCGGCGAGGGAGCAGATGCCTTCCTGGATACGCGCTCCTCCAGAATCGTTTATTCCGATGAATGGTGCTCCGTTGCGAACCGCCATGTCCATGACTTTGCAGATCTTCTGAGCCATCGTCTCTGACATGGAACCGCCATTGACTGTAAAGTCCTGGGCGAATACATATACAAGGCGACCGTCGATCGTACCCATTCCGGTTACAACTCCGTCGCCGTCGTATTTGGTCTTTTCCATACCGAAGTTCGTACAACGGTGCTGCACAAACATGTCGAATTCCTCGAAGCTTCCTTCGTCAAGCAGAAGAGCAAGCCTTTCCCTTGCTGTGAGTTTGCCTTTCTGGTGCTGGGCGTCGATTCTTTTCTGACCGCCTCCCATTCGCGCAGTCGCTCTGCGCTCTACCAGTTCCTTGATCTTTTCTGTTTGGATGCTCATAATCAAATATGATCGGATTTTTAGTTATTCAATCAAGCAAAGTTAATGTTTTTTTTGAATTATACAATAAAACAAAAGAGGACAGGATTCCTGCCCTCTTTTGTCAATATGTTGCCTTGTGATTACGGCTGCATTGTTGTGTAGACGTTCTGAACGTCATCATCCTCCTCGATACGCTCGATAAGCTTCTCGACATCAGCCTTTGCGTCTCCTTCAAGAACCTTGAGTTCTACGTTAGGGAGGCGTGTGAACTCTGCAGCAACGAGCTCGTAGCCGTTCTCCTCGATCCATTTCTGGATACCGTTGAATGCTGTGAACTCACCGTAGAGAACGATTTCCATCTCCTCGTTTTCGTTCTCTTCCTCAAAGATCTCTTCTACACCGTAATCGATGAGCTCGAGCTCCAGCTCTTCAAGATCGTATGGGTTTGCAGTCTTCATTCGGAACATGCACTTGCGGTCGAACATATAGTCAACGCTTCCTGAAGTTCCGAGTGAGCCGCCGCTCTTTGTGAAATATGAACGGACGTTGGCTACAGTACGGTTGTTGTTGTCGGTAGCTGCCTCTACGAGTACTGCGATACCGTGAGGGCCGTAACCCTCGAATACTACTTCCTTATAATCCGCCTGGTCCTTATCTGTCGCTCTCTTGATTGCGCGCTCGATATTGTCCTTAGGCATGTTTTCGCTTCGTGCAGTCTG
>JAFVMQ010000047.1 GCA_017506825.1 Bacteroidales bacterium | reverse complement strand
GGTGCAGACTACAAGATGATGCACGGCGATACCTTCACATTTGAGGCTAAGGTTCTTCCGGAAAAGGCCAGCCAGGATGTATGGTATGCAGGTGGCGGATTCATGCAGATTCCGGACAACACATGGACGGCAAAAGAAGTCGGCGTCCACAGTTTCACCGCATATGCTTCTGACAACAGCAGCGCCAGAGTCAACTTCTCGATTGAAGTCCTGCCTGTGCCTGTAGAGTCATTTACTGTCGTAGGCGAGTCTCAACTCTCCCTTGAGGTGGGCGATGAGATGTTCCTTGAAGTGGAAATCCTGCCTGCGAATGCATCATACAGGACAGTGACATGGACATCGTCATCTGATGATATAGTGTCAGTCGCTTCGGACGGAAAGATCACTGCCAATGGTGCAGGTACTGCAACCGTCACAGGAACCCTCAAGGACGGCAAGACCGTCGAGTACACTGTGACAGTATCTGAACCGGCTGCTTCAGTGGCAGTAGGAGACTACTACTATTCTGACGGAACCACATCATCTGAACTGGACAGCAGCAAGGAAGTGGTCGGAATCGTCTTCTCGACCAAGGACCCTTCGCTTCAGGACAGCGGCTTGAGCGGTTTCACAAACGGACTTGTCGTCGCTCTTGAGGAGGCATCTACAGCATGGCAGACTTCGGCATCTAAGGTATCTTCATGGGTATCAGAAAATGTTCAGTACTCCGATCTGACAAGCACAGACCGTGCTTGCGGATACAGCAACACCCAGGCACTCATAGCGTACAATGAGGCGAATCCGGACAATAAGGTGCTGGTGGTCGAGCATGCTCCGTCTGTTACGCTTCCGTCATCTACGTCCGGATGGTATGTGCCGTCTTACGAAGAACTTGGCCGGATGGTCGCTGCATATGAAACCATAAAGGACAAGTTTACAGAGGCCGGAGGACTTGCGCCAGATGCGACCAGACCAAACTGGGATATAGGAAATGGCGGAAGTGCCGACACATATAGGTACTGGTCTTCGACGGAATCGTCAGGCAGTTCTTCGTGGGCATGTGTGTACCAGTTCTTCAATGGTGGAACCGGCTATACCAACCAGTTGAAGAGCAAGGGCCACTATCGCGTCCGTTACATATTTGCGTTCTAAAAATAATAATATAGATGAAAAGATTATTCTTATCGCTTCTTGCAGTCATGTCTCTCGCTGCCGCATGCCAGCAGCCTGCAGACCCGCATGATGAAGAGTCCGTAGTTGTGCTTCCTGAAGGTGCCGTACATCTTCAGGACACAAGATTGGGAATGTACTACGGCAACATCAATCATGACGACATGGCTGTGTTCTCGGTAGTCCTCAGTAATGCAAGGTGCTATCAGGATGAGTTGAGCAAGCCTTACCTTGATTCAGAAGGCGACATGCTTGTTCTTAACTTCAGGACTGACCTTCTTCCTGCTGATGCGGAAGTTGCGCTTCCTGTCGGTGATTACCCTGTTTCATATGAGGCTGGAGTAAATGTTATCGATGCCTCCAAGTCATATGTCACAAGGCTTGTCGGGGATTCTCAGTCGAAATGGGATCTCAAGTCCGGTAATGTTTCTGTCACCCGCGGTCAGGATGGCGACTATCAGATCGTCACAAGCGGTCTTGTCATAACAAAAGGCGAGATGGCGGATACGGTGGATTATGTGTTCAATTCTCCGCTCGTGATGCTGGACTATCTTACAGAGGCTCCGGCAATGGTCGGTGCGGACGACGACATCATCGATATCCCTTTCACCGATCTTGAGTGCATCTACAACGGTGACCTGTTCGGCTATGGTACAGGAAACTTCATCATCAACATGCACACCAAGGGTTTCCTTGTTGACGGCGAGGTCATGGAAGTTCCCGGTATCTATCTCACCCTCAACTTCTTCTCAAGACTCTATTCAGGCAATACCCCTCCTGTACTTGAGGAAGGTAGATACGCCGTCTCTACAGCGACATCATCTACTCTGTTCCAGAGATGGAGCCTTCTTCCAGGTCTTCTTATGGACTCATCTCCATTCGGAACCTATCTCCTTCAGATCGCCGGTGACGGCGAGAACGTGATGGAATACATCACCTCAGGAGTTGTCGACATTGCATACGACGATGATGCCGAGACAACGATGGCAAAGGCGAAGATGATGACCATGGAATATACCTTCAAGACTTCAACCAGAACCATCTCAGGCGAGTGGAGAGGCGAAGTCCTCGTAGATGACCAGGCTATGACTGGTGCAAGCGAGAGTTTCCTTACCACCCTTGACCATGATGTGCAGTGCGACATGTCCAAGGTGACAGGCGGTACACTCAGGCTCATCGAGACCCTCCACAGGGACAACGTCGAGCCTCAGTGGGACTACGACATCGCAGAGGCATGGCAACTCTATCTCCAGCCACGTGACTGGACTCAGGAGGAAAAGGATATCCCATGGCTTCAGGATGACAATAAAAACGGAATTCCTGACCGTCTGGAAGCATGGTGCATGGACGGTGACGTGATGGTTCTCGAGTTTGTCCTTCCACTTGCATCGCAGGGTGTGATCGCTCCTGAACTCAACAAGACATACACATACACAATGCAGCCGAACCTTGCAAAGACTGATGAGATGTATGAAATATATGTCAGCCGTATGGACCGTCCTGCAGACGAGATCTTCGACCCTTATTATGCGGAGCAGTTCCCTGGATGGGCAGAAGGCCTCGGCATAACAAGTTATGACAGATGCAACGCCAGAAGAGGCTTCACATGGTCGGAAGACGGCTTCAGAGGCAACTGGTACATGCATTATGAGACAGGCCGTCATGGAGTCCTTGACGGACATGCTCCTGCGGTGAACGGATGGGTGAAGGTGACCCGTACAGGTGACGACATCTATGACTTTGAATGGGATTTCATCGATGACAACCCTGGAACACCTAACCGCATCACAGGAAGCATCAAGGACTGCAAGGTAAATATTCACCTGAATTAATCATGGAGGAGCATTCATAGATGAAACTTCTTAAACTTATATTGCCGGGCCTCCTGATGATGGCGGCCACTCTGGCACAGGCGCAGAACATCACCGTAACAGGAGTCGTAAAGGACTCCTCGAACGGTGAGCCGGTTCCATTTGCAGCAATCCAGCTGGAAGGAACCATGGTCGGAGGTCAGACAGACCTGGATGGTATTTATTCAATGGAAGTACCAGCCGACGGCGTACTTATCTTCTCTTCTATCGGTTATACTGAAACCCGCGTGCCGGTGGCAGGCAAGGCTCAGCATGACGTATTGCTTTCACCTGACACACAGATGATTGAAGAAACAATCGTCGTGGCATTCGGTACCGCTACCAAGGAATCGTTTACCGGTTCGGCAGCAGTCGTGAAGTCTGATGATATTGCCAAGGTTCAGTCATCCGATGTCACACGTGCTCTCGAAGGAGTCGTGGCAGGAGTCCAGATGACTACTTCTTCAGGATCCCTGGGCAGCGGTCCGTCGATCCGAATCCGAGGAACGAGCTCTATTTCAGCAGGTAACGCACCTCTTTATATCGTCGACGGAGTACCGTACAGCGGTGACATGAACAACCTCAACACTGCCGACATCGAATCGATGACAGTCCTCAAGGACGCTGCTTCCAACGCCCTTTACGGAGCCCGAGGAGCAAACGGTGTCATCATGATCACAACAAAGAAGGCAAAGAAAGGCGAGGCTACCGTTACATTGGACGCAAAATGGGGACTTAACACAAAGGCGCTCCAGAGCTACGAATACATCAAAGATCCTAAGCTCTACTACGAGGCCCACTACAATGCCCTCTACAACTACTACAGGCTCGAGCAGGGAATGTCAGAAACCGACGCCAACCTCAAGGCTGCTGCCAACGTAGCAGGATCTTCAGATGTCGGAGGTCTCGGATATCTCACATATACCGTTCCTGAAGGTCAGAACCTTATCGGAACGAACGGTAAGTTCAACCCTAACGCAACCTTCGGACGCAAGGTATTCTACAAAGGTCAGTACTACTGGCTTCAGCCTGACGACTGGATGGCAGAGTCTTACAAGAACTCCCTCCGCCAGGAATACAATGTCAGCGCAGCCGGTTCAGTCGGCGGAGCCCAGATCCTCGGATCGTTCGGTTATCTCAACAACAACGGTCTGATCCAGGGTGAAGACATGACCCGTTACACCGCGCGTGTAAGAATGGACTACCAGATCAAGGACTATCTCAAGATCGGTATGAACGCTGCATATTCAAATTTCGACTGGAACAACGGTAACGGAAGCGGCACCGGAAACGTATTCTCATTCGCTACAAACGTAGCTCCTGTATATCCTGTCTACCTGCGTGACGGAAACGGAAACATCATGTACGACGACATGGGATACAAGAGATATGACTACGGTAACGGCTCGAACGCCGGATATGTACGTCCATATGCTGCCAACTCGAACGCCCTCCAGGAACTCTGGCTCAATGTCGGAAACAGCGAAGGTAATGCCATCAACGGTACAGCCTATGTAGAGATCGACTTCCTCAAGGACTTCAAGTTCACACTCAACGCCGGAGTCGGAGTCGATGAAACACGCAGCACATCGATCCAGAACATGTATTACGGTCAGTTCGCGACAAATGGCGGTATCATCAACAAGAGCCACGGACGTCAGTTCTACGTCAATCTCCAGCAGCTCCTCAACTGGAACAAGACATTCGGAGAAGGACATAACGTATCTGCCCTCCTCGGACACGAGACATACAACAGCTCTTCATATTCTGTAGGAGCATCCAAGAGCAACATGTTCTCGATGAACACCACCGAACTTAACGGTGCCGTGATCGACGGTCAGTCAGCAAATTCAGGAATGTCTTCTTACAACAACGAAGGATTCTTCGCAAGAGCCCAGTACGACTACCTCAACAAGATCTTCTTCAGCGCATCATACCGTCTCGACGCATCCTCACGCTTCCACCCTGACCACAGATGGGGAAGCTTCTGGTCAGTCGGAGGAGGATGGCTCATCGACAAGGAAGACTGGTTCCCTCGCACCCCATGGCTCGGAATGCTCAAGCTCAAGGCTTCGATCGGATCGCAGGGTAACGACAACATCAGCGACTACCTCTATACAGACATGTACTCGATCACCAACTCTGACGGAGAAATCTCTATCAAGAGATCATCCATCGGAAACGAGAACATCACATGGGAGACCAACACCAACTTCAACGCCGGAGTTGACTTCGACCTCTTCCGTGGAAGGGTATCCGGATCATTCGAATACTTCTACCGTCTGACATCGGACATGCTCTACTTCGTGACAATTCCGATCTCTTACGGATTCTCGGGATATTACGACAACATCGGTGACATGAGGAACTCCGGAATCGAGTTCGCAATCAACGGAAACATCATGTCCCGCGACAACTTCAGCTGGGATATGTACATGAACTTCACCCACTACACAAACAAGGTGATCATGCTCCCTGACGCCCACAAGAGCAGGACTATCGACGGATACGAAGGTTATGCGTCAGGCAACAAGTTCATCGGAGAGGGTCTTCCGCTTAACACCTTCCTTATGCCTAAGTATGCAGGTGTAGACAAGACCAACGGACTTCCTATGTGGTACAAGACCATCGTCCAGGAAGACGAGCACGGCGACCCTGTACTTGACGAAAACGGAAAAGAGATCATTCTCGGACAGACCACTACCACAGACTACTCTGAGGCGACTGACTATCTTTGCGACGACCCTACACCTTTCCTTTACGGAGGTTTCGGAACTTCGTTCAACTTCTACGGATTCGACCTTGCAGCCAGCTTCACCTACTCTCTCGGCGGTCTGACATATGACGGCGGATATGCCGGATACATGGCACCTCCGGGCGGTACAGTAGGTTCGAACTTCCACGAAGACGTACTCAAGGCATGGACTCCTGAAAACAAGGACTCTGACATCCCACGCTTCGTATACAACGACCAGAACATCAACGGCTCTTCTGACAGGTTCCTTGTCCCTGCAAGCTACCTCAACTTCCAGAACGCCCAGTTCGGTTACACCTTCCCGGCAAGAACCCTCAGCAAGTACAACATCAGCAGACTCAGACTCTACATGATGTGCGACAACATCTGGTACTGGTCATACAGACAGGGTCTCGACCCACGCCAGAGCTTCTCGGGAGATACAAGTGCAGAGAATTATTCACCAGTCAGGACCGTTTCATTCGGTATCAATCTGACCTTCTAAAACAGGATAAGGTATGAAGAAATACATTAAACATATATTGATTCTGCTCGCTGCGGCAGCCTCGGCATCCTGCATCAAGGAGGTGCTCCCTGTCGGTGGATCGCAGACCCAGGCCCAGGTATCGGCATCAAGCACAGCCATGATGTCCATGATCAAGGCGATACCTGCCAGCATGACGACTTCCGGAACAATCGGATACGCAAGCAGCTACGGTGACCACACGGATTTCGGTATCCCTGGTATCCACCTCCGTTTCGAGCACATGCTCGAGGATATGGCTACAATGGCAGAAAACCCGTTCTACAACCGTTTCTACGCATATGACATGAACGAGGCCCAGGGTTACCAGTACACCTACTGCGCATATTTCTGGGACGCATACTACACATGGATCCGTCTTGCCAACGACGTCATCCTCTCTGTAAAGCCTGTAATAGAGGCAAGCGAAGGATCATCTGACGAAGAAACAGCAGAACTCAAGGACATTCTCGGACAGGCATATGCATACAGAGCGATGTGCTACATCGACCTTGCAAGACTCTATGAGCCTAAGGTCAACGATTACACAGTCGTGTCTGACGCCATCCTCGGTCTGACAGTTCCTATCGTCGACGAGAACACAACCATCGAACAGACAAAGAACAACCCTCGAGTTCCGCGCAAGCAGATGTATGATTTCATCATCGGCGACCTCGAAGCGGCAATCGAACTTCTCAACTCTTCGGAAAGGACATTCTCACGTCCGAACCTGTATGCGGTCTACGGAATGCTGGCGAGAGTCTATCTCGAGCTCGGTTATGCTGAAGACCCTGCCTTCCCTCGTGACGAGATGTTCACCAAGGCTACCGAATACGCACGCCTTGTCATCGATGAAGGCGGATTCAAGCCTCTTACCCAGAGCCAGTGGGAAGACCCTGTAAACGGCTTCAACAATGCAGCGGCAAATGACTCATGGATATGGGGATTCTCCCTTGTGGCAGAGAACCTCAGCAATCTCCTTACCTTCGTATCGCACATTTCTTCAGAAGCATCATGGGGATATGCACGCTACGCACAGTTCGGAGTAAGCGCGAAACTCTATGACCAGATCCCTGACTCAGACTTCAGAAAGCACTCTTGGCTCGACCCTAAGAAGGAAGAGTATTACGCCTACAAGTTCGCCGGATCTGCAGCAGACAAGCAGAAGTTCCTCACAGGAATGCCAGCCGCAAAGGCATACCAGGCACTCAAGTTCCGTCCTGCAATGGGCGAGTGCTCTGACTTCAACATCGGTAATCCTGCAGACTACTGCCTCATGAGAGTGGAAGAGATGTACTTCATCGAGATTGAGGCACAGGCCCAGCTCAAGGGCATCGAGGAAGGAAAGAGACTCCTCGGCGACTTCATGAAGAAGTACAGGGACTCTTCCTACAGCCGCAACCCTGGCACAATGCAGGACTTCCTTACCGAACTTCTTCTCCAGAAGAGAGTGGAGTTCTGGGGTGAGGGCATCCTTCTGTTCGACTACAAACGCCTCGATATGGGCATCACCCGTGCTTATCCGGGAAGCAACCATGCCGGTGTCTTCAAGTACAATACAGTAGG
>JAFVMQ010000046.1 GCA_017506825.1 Bacteroidales bacterium | reverse complement strand
GCTTGAAATCCGCCAGAACGGAGCATATGGAAAGGACCCGGAATATCAGGCATACATCAAGAAAACACCTATCCTTCTTCCGTTTGTCCCTATCTACAGCGTTGAAAAACACAAGTGGCTACAAGCTTAATCAAATATTCGAAGAATACCGTAACATTCACCATGGAAGGATGGAGGACAAATTATGAAAATACTGATTATCGGAGGCACCGGCACAATAAGCAGTGCCATCACAAGACAGCTCGCAGCAGAGGGAAATGATCTGTGGTTGCTTAATCGTGGCAACCGTAATTCCGATTTACCGCAAAACGTAAGACTTATTACGGGAGACATCAAGGAACATCCTGAAACGCAAATCGAAGACCAGGAATTCGACCTTTGGTGCGATCGCGTCATCGAAACAATGGAGGCGAGCAAAAGAACACTGATAACATTCCATGACTGCTAGACATCTAACGGTTTCATCATTATGACAAAGGAGGAAAAATACTCGGAACTGCATAAGAGGATCAAGGGAATCATCGAAGGCGAAAGCGACCCGGTAGCCAATATGGCAAATGCGGCAGCATTGATCCACGAGGCGTTCGGATTCTGGTGGACAGGATTCTATATCATACGGGGTTCTGAACTTGTCCTGGGACCATTCCAAGGTCCGGCAGCCTGCACCAGGATTCCTTTCGGGAAAGGTGTCTGCGGCACAGCATGGGCAAGACAGGAAAGCATAATCGTCCCTGATGTAGAAGAATTTCCGGGGCATATCGCATGCAGCAGCCTTTCGCGCAGTGAAATTGTGGTACCGGTCCTTGAAGACGGCGAGATCAAGGCAGTCCTGGACATAGACAGCAAGGACTTGGCAACCTTCAATGAGACCGATCAGCAATGGCTGGAAAGAATCACCGCTCTGATAAAGTTAACTTGACACAAGATCAAGATATCAGTTGCTTCCATCGTGTTTCCTGCCTATTTCTATTTCGCCCCCTGAAAGATAGCTCAGAACTTCTGTAGCCAGACAAACAAATACTATAACTGCGAACCACATATTTTACTCTTATTTTAAGTTTACACTGCAAAGTAACACACCGCTTGTGCCAAAACATGGCAAATAAATGCAGCATATTCAGAGATTTGTTGAAAATTCGACGATAATCAGTACATTTGGTACATAATAAAACCCTGCTTATGAAAAAACTTCTGACTTTTGCCGCAACCCTGGCAGCATTGCTCTGCCCGCAGTTGCTCAGCGCCACAAAGTTTATCGGCGTCAAGACAATCGACAAAGATTATATCATGGTCCATTTCCGTGACGGAGAAGTCCGTTATCGCGACGACGCCACCGGTCCCAGCGCGTACCTCGGACACAGTTTCGCAGAAGGCGATGACACCCTCGTTGTATTCGGCCAGAGATTGGACCCAGAGGCTGCCGGAATCGCAAAAGACTGGATCATCACCTCAAAGAACGACTGGTTGTTCGGCAGACAGAAAGCTGTGGCGGCATGGAGAAAATCAAAACCGATGAACACAGACAACACCCTTACGTCTGAACTTGACCATTGGATCCTCCTCCAGCTGCCAAAATCGATGAAACAGGGATCGACATATACCGTCACCATTCCTGCCGGAATCGGATGCGACACGGCTTCAGTGGATGTGACATTCGATATCTGGAATTCGATTTCAGAGGCAGTGCATGTAAACATCATCGGATATACTCCTCAGGCAGAGGTAAATGCAGCAGACCTTTATCTATGGCTCGGAGAGGGAGGACAGAGGAACTATGCTTCATTTGAAGGCAAAAAAGTATGGCTTTACAATACGGAAACCGGAATGAAGAAGGAAGCAGGAAAGGTGAGTTTCTGGATGAGTGCAAAGGAATCGGAGAAAGAGGCTAACAGAAAGAACATGACCGGCTCAGATGTCTGGAACATAGATTTCAAATCTTCGGAACCGGGACGCTACCGCCTTGTCGTAGAGGATGTAGGCTGCAGCATGGACTTCGACATAAGCAATGAAGTCTATTTCCAGCCATATCATTTTTCATTGAGAGGCTATTACTACATGCGTCTGGGCGAACCTATAGACCCACGTATCACTCCAGTCCCACGCCAGCCTCAGTTCATTCCTGGAGAAAATCCGGAAGACTTTGTTGTATACAAGACCGATATGCACCCATGGCATCCTGACTGGAGAAAGCTTAGAGGAGACGTATGGGACGAGCCGCATTTCAAGCTTCCGGAACAATCGGAATTCTGGAATCACAGGCTTCCCGGAAACCCTGTAAACGAAATCGTCCGCGGAGGACACTCCGACGCATTCGACTGGGACAGACACCTTGCCCATGTCAGCAACATATATGACCTGCTTCTCCCGTACCTTCTTACTGAAGGAAGACTCTCAGAGGATAACCTCAGTATCAGAGAGAGTGGAAACGGAATTCCTGACCTGCTCGACGAAGCACGCAATGAGGTGGACTTCTTCCTCAGCATCAGGGATGGAGAAGCATATTCACAAGGAGTAACCAACCCTTCTTCGAACTGGAAAGTTATGTTCCAGGCTGGTTGCACCACCATGGCAGCATGGGCAAATGCAGCTAACTGTGCAATCCTTGCAGAAGCTTTCAGAATAAATGGAAACAACGAGCTATGCTGCTACTATACTGCAGAAGCGATAAAGGCATACCGGTTCGCAGAGAAACAGGCGGAAGGTCAGTTGGACGACATGCAGAACATCGGAACTTCAAGCATGAGAGGAAGAGACTTCAAGCAGATGGCTGCAGCATATCTCTACAACCTTACAGGAGACAAGGAGTGGGAAGATATAATGGTGGCAGAAAGCGTGGTAAAAGACGGTGTAGCTCCGATATTCTCGAAAGAGCGCGGAAAGAACTACTATCAGATCTGGGGCGCTGCCGCATATCTTACCTGCCCTCAGGAAAGACATTATCCAGAATACTACGAAAATCTTGTCAAGAGCGTAAACAAGCAGGCAGACGAGAACAATGTCAACCATATGTACACGCGTCCATCAAGGCGAACAGCAAATGACCCTCGCTGGCAGACTTCGGAGAACCTTCAGATGGTATTGATGGCACACTATATCGCTGATACAGATCATCGAAAGAAGTTGCTCGAAGATGCCATGTACATCGAAGCAGGATGGGGACTCGGAAGAAATCCGACAAATACAGTGGAAATGACAGGCTTGGGTGAGCGTCATATAGTCGACTGCTATACGACAGGACGTAACGACGGTACTCCTGGTTCGCATCCTGGTCAGACACCTTTCAACGGCACGGAGACATGGTCTCCAGGTTTCAACGGAGGTGATGCAAGAGTGATCTTGAGCAGATGTTATCCTGACTGGAATACAGGAGGATGGCCACAGCAGGAATCATTCTTCAACATCCGCTATATGTGGGTCAACGGAGAATTCACCCCTCGAGAGACAATGCGCGGAAAGATGGCGCTCCTCGCTTATCTTTACGGCATAAGGAAATAAGACAATCAGATATGGAGAAGGATGTTATCTTCGAGACGGCAGAGAGATATGTGAACGGTACCGGAAGATCTATCTTCCTTACCGGCAAGGCGGGAACAGGAAAGACAACATTCCTGAAGCATATCACAAAGACGACTTCCAAAAGATTCGTCGTTCTTGCACCTACAGGAGTCGCCGCAATCAATGCCGGCGGCTCCACTATTCATTCATTCTTCCAGCTGCCGTTGTGCCCATACCTTCCTGACGTCAAGGAACTCATCACAGAGTACCAGATGCCCGAGCGGTTCAGAAGTCTGCGCAAGGAAAGGATCCGCATCATCCGCACTCTGGACCTACTCATCATTGATGAAATCTCTATGGTCAGGGCAGATATATTGGATGCCGTCGACATGACCCTCAGAAGATACAGACACAGCGACATACCTTTCGGAGGCGTACAGCTGCTGATGATCGGAGACGCACAGCAGCTCTCCCCTGTCGTGAAGGAAAACGAGAAACAATATATGGCTCAGGTATATCCTTCACCGTATTTCTTCCATTCAAAAGCATTGCAGAAACTTGATTACGTTACGATCGAACTTCAGAAGGTCCACAGGCAGAAGGACAGGGAGTTTGTGGAGATACTGAATGCAATAAGAGAGAACAGGGTTGACAGAACCATACTCGATTCCTTGAATTCAAGGGTACGGGCATATGATGACGATGATGACACGATACGTCTTACGACACATAATGCCCAGGCCGACGAAGTAAATACAAGAAAACTCGCCGCTCTGCCGGGGAGAGCGATTTTGTTCGAAGCCGAGACAGAAGGCGAATTTCCGGAAAACAGTTATCCGGCTGACAGTGTGCTGTCGCTGAAAAAAGGCGCACAGGTAATGTTCATAAGAAATGATCCGGACGGAGAGTATTACAACGGCAAGATCGGAAAAGTCGAAGATATAACCTTCTCTGGAGCTGTTACCGTGACTGACACGGAAGGAAAGTCGATAACTGTTACAGCTTCCGAATGGGAGAATACGCAATATATTCTCGACGAAGCAAGTGGAGAGATCCTGCCAAGCGTGATCGGAAAATTCCGCCAGTTGCCTCTAAGGGTGGCATGGGCGATTACCATCCACAAAAGTCAGGGACTTACCTTTGACAAGGCGATAATAGATGCAGGGGCTGCCTTTGCCTTCGGTCAGGTATATGTGGCCCTGTCCAGATGCCGGACCTTGGAAGGTATATCACTTGACTCCCCTATAAGGGTGTCTTCGATATATTCTGACCTGTATGTTGCAGACTTCAACTCTGGAATTCCGTCTATGGATTCCGTGAGTTCAAGACTTGATAAAGACGAAAGAGGCTATCTGTACGATTGTCTGAGAGAGGTTTTCAGTCTGAAAGACCTTTGCAACGGATTGCTGAGGTACAGAAAGATATGGATGGAAGGTCTGGAAAACATATATGCAGCAGAGTATCAGGAACTTTGGCAGAAGACAGCAAAGGCAGAAGACCTCAAAAAGACCGCCGACATATTCAAGCAGCAGCTGACCCGTATAGAGAACTCTATGCTTCCCGATGACAGCTATCTGAATGAAAGACTTGCAAAGGCATCAGAGTATTTCATGCCTCAGATTGAAGACATCAGAAGTTTCTGCATCAGAGTATCAGGT
>JAFVMQ010000045.1 GCA_017506825.1 Bacteroidales bacterium | reverse complement strand
GATTTCGTTGAATTTGCAGTAGAAGCGGCCAAGGAAGTGGAAATAGCGTATGATGTTGTAGAGAAGCCAACACTTTTCAGCCCTGCAGTCCTTTACAGGACAGGTGAAAAGGCTACAGTCAAGAACGGTTCTGTTCTCAAACTGACAGAGAACATCGTTCAGAATACCTCTTACATCATTTATGCAGTGGCCAAGCTTGACGAAGAAAACTTTTCGGACATCGTTGAAGTTGAATTCAAGACGTCTGAATACCAGTTTGAAGAACTCCTGACTCATGTGGAGTCATACCCTGACGGATACAAGGTCCATATCACTGTTCCTGAGTCAGCAAAGGAGGCAGGTCATGTGATCCGTTACGGAGCTACCAGCCTCGCATGGTATAACCTCATGAAGAGTTCGAAAAATGGAGACGCAGTCGATCTTCAGGCTGTTGTTGCAAACGGTAACCCATACGGAAACTTTGTCAAGAACGACTCTACCATCGTGATGAATGACAATAACGTAGTCTTGCTTGACAAGAATGGTGTACCTGTTCTCGATTCGGACGGTCAGCAGATCGATATACATGATCCTATCGCTCCAGGCGAGCCTACCATCTTCTTTGCCGGCGAGTGCCGCTGGGGAACTCCGGATGAGTATGCTGCAATCATGGGCTTCCACCTTCCTGAGAGATCTTCATATTCGATACCTTTATATGATTATGAGAACGGCTGGACAGGTGCATTCCAGAAGATCATCTTCAACAGCCAGAATCCGGAGCTGTCGGATGCTACTGTAAAGGTAACTATTCCTGAAGATGAGATTTCCGTTACCGATGCCATGATATACTTCGATGCGGATCCGGGTGTGTCAAGATATTTCTATATGGTATTGGACAACGCTACCTACAATCAGGTTCTTGATATCTACCTTGATGGAAATGAGGATTGGTTCCAGTGGTTCCTGACTTCATATATAGCATTCTACGAGTGGGGCGTATTCCCTGAGACAGAGTCGTACACCTTCATAAATGCTGCAGCGAATTTCAACGACGGTGTCCTTATCGGTGGTGATACATATCATGTGCTTTGTACAGCCATGGAAGATGAAAATGGTACAAAGCAGTCGTTTGTCCACGAGACATTCAAGGCTAAGGAAAAGACCAAGCGTGCTCCTGTGATCGAAGTTTCAGCTGCTGAAGGAAAAGACCCTTACACAGCTACCTTTACCGTAAAGGCTCCTAACAAGGATGTAGCAGGTGCATATTGGGCATGCAACTACTCGAGAGAGTTCGAACTCATGTCAAATGCCGGTTATACATATGCCGATATTCTTAAGGGTAACTATACTTTTACAACTGATGAGATCGCTGCAATCAACTCAGATGCCGGATATACTATTTCATTCCCTACGCTTGACGGAGAAAAGACCCGTCTTGCCGTTTACGGATGCAATGATGAGTATACATTCAATAATATTGATGAGGAAGTTTCAGGTGCAGGTTGGGCTGACTATCAGGCGCCTATGTGCGAGAAGAAGACCCCTGTCAGCTCTTCACTCTTCACAGAACTTGAAGGTGACTGGACTGCAACAGCTACTGTGATCGCCAAGGAAACTCTCGAAGACGGTTCTGTCGTTCCTTACAACCATACCCACTCGTCAAAGGTTACTATATCTTCTTCTGCACCTGAACTTCCTTCTGCAGTCGAAGACTATGTATACGGACTTTACAAGAACAATAGCAAGGACGATGTGGACGGCATGTTCGAGGAACTCGGATACCTTACCGATCAGTTCACCGAATACCGCCTCGAGGGTCAGAACAGACTGCTCTGCAACGGATTCATCGATTTCGACTATTACAAGGATCCGGGTCGTCTTACATACAGGACCCCTTACGAACTGTTTACAGCACCTGACTACAGTTCTGTAGATGTGCCTCAGCTTATCTACGACTTCGGACCGAAGTGGTTCCTGGAGGTTCTTGAGGACGGAAGTGTAATCGTACCGTTCAACTCTGTCTATCTGCCTCCTATGCATAACTGGCCTGGTTATCCGTTCTATGTGGGCGGAGTTGGCGGCAATCTCGCATTCTACGATGCTACAGATGCAATCCCTGGCTTCCCTGTGGAGATTTCTGATGATAAGAATACGATTATTGTAAAGCCTATCGTGATAGAAGGCACTTCGTATTATATGAATGCCCTCGGAATCAACTCTCAGGCAAGCGCAGGCGAACTTGAGATCGTTGCTACCATCATTTCCGAGATCGTGCTTACGAGAGGTTGGGACGAGCCGGAGGAGACTCCTGAAACTGTTTCGGCAATGAAGACATCTGCAAAGGCTGTAAATATGGACGGTACAGCAGTCGGCGAACTTCCTAAGGCAGTTGTCTACAAGTCTATGACAAAGCTCGAACCTGCACCTAAGAAGCAGTACAAGCTCGATGAAACTCCTAATATCGTGACTATGGAGATGGTCAACGAAGTTTCAGAAAAGATACTTAAACATTATAATCTTTACTAATGAAGAGAATTTTCAACTATGCATCACTGCTCGCAGCAGCAGTGATGCTTGTTTCTTGCTCAGGAAACATCGACCCAGAACAGGAAAACAACGATCCGGACAATCCGAATACAGAGAACACTGACCCTACTCCTTCAGGTCCTAAGGTTCTCAAGGTTTCCAGCGACAGGAATCTTATCCAGACGTTCGACGGAGACTATGCTACACTCACCGTCACTCTTGGTGACGAGGTCCTCACAGAAGGCGTGGAGTTCTATGACGGCGATAACAACCCGATTGCGATACCGGGATATAAATTTGCAACAGAGGTTCCAGGTGAGCACCAGATATGGGCAAGCTACGGTACATACATGTCGGAAACCATTATTATCAAGGCTATCAACACCAAGATTCCGGTAACTCCTGAGGACCCTCAGCCTTCAAGCACGGATTTCAAGGTCAGGGCTCTTGTCACAGAGTTTACAACTACAGGCTGCAGCTGGTGTCCGAGCATGAAGACTGTTCTTCATGGAGTTCTTGAAAACGAGAATACAGCTGATATGGTTGTGATGACAGCGTGTCATTCAAGCCTGGTCAACAGCAAGAAGGATCCCGCTTACATCAAGACCGGATATGAGGATTTCAGCGGAATGACAGGTATGCCATATGTGTTCTGTGATATGTATTACGGCTTCGGCTACTATACAACCCTAACATCTTCCGATGTTACTGAGGTTTTCGGTGAGCTTTGCGCCGCTAAGGAAGGCAAGGCTGCCGGACTGGCTGTAACATCATCTATGAAGGACGGTCAGCTCGTGATCAAGGCTACTGTGAAGGCTGCTGAGACAGGCAACTACCGTATCGGAGCATTCCTTCTCGAAGATGGAATCTATGGTCAGCAGACAAGTGCTACTGAGGATTGGATGCACAACCACGATGATGTGATCCGTTATATCGATTCTCAGTATTACACAAATTCAGGTAAAGAGCAGTTCTACGGTCACTCTGTAGGAAATGTAGATGAGGGAAAGACTGCGGACTATGTGTTCGTATGGGATCTTGAAAAGATCTGGGACGCAGGTGCTCTTGCAGGTGAACAGTATGGCGGATGTGCATGGAATCCGTTTGTCGAGGAGAATCTCCACATAGCCGTATTCGCATCAACTGTAGGAGTTGACGAGAAAGGCAATCAGTATTATTATGTAAGCAATGTTGTGGATTGTCCGATAGGATCAGACGTTCCTTACGAATACAGCAAGTAATCAGAGCAGAAGCATGATTGCTGAAACGTACAGGAGGAAGCCTTGGAAAGCAAGGCTTCCTCTTGTGCTTTGTCCTATTATTGTTTCGGTTTCATCCTCATCATGAACCTCTTTCATCTCATCTATGTCAGGAAGTGCTTTGTGAGCTCCCTTGCGGATGAGATATCCGTTGCTGAAGTACGTTACTCCGCCGTTTGACCTGTTCATCGAGATAAGAGTCTTATAGTCTGAGAAAAGTGCGTGTGCCTTGAGGATATGTGCAGTTTCCGGAGCAAGTTTCGACAGAGCATTGTCAAACTGCTCTTCTGTTGCAGACACAAGCAGCATGGTCTTGAAATCAGCTGCCTCTCCGTCCTGAAGGAACTGCGCTATCCTGTTCCATCTTCGTGCCTTCATGTCGGTATTATAAACAGATACGATGAGAATCCTTCCTTCTGAAGCTGTTTCATCCATGTAATCGCCGTTCGAGTTGTATATGGACAGATCAAGAAGTTCCTCACTGGTATATCCTTCCCTGGCTACTGTCTCTGTACGTACGAAGTTCCATGTTGTGTCCGGCAGATGTCCGAGACTGAATGCCTCTTCTATTCCGTCCTTTTCATAGATGAATACGGATTCATAGATGTCACCGTCCTCGATTGCGAATGCGTGACCAGCCTTGAGCGCAGCTGCCGGCTTGTAGGCGGTGAAGTCCACGAGAGGGATGAATATCCATGAATAAACGGTGAATGCTATGACTGATACGGTTACGACTCCAAAGGAAACATATTTTATCTTCTTTGGGAATCCGAGACGTCTTGCAGGGAAATAGTACGCGGCAAGCATGGCGCAGAGAATCAGGTTCTTTACGAAAGTCTGCATGTGAGTAAGGTGGATGGCTTCGCCGAAGCAGCCGCAGTCCATTTCAGGATTGAAGATCACCAGCAGCAGTGTCAGAAGTGTAAAGAAAGCCTGAAGTATCATAGCGGCAACTGCTGTCGTCTTTCTCCATACACCTGTGATGAGACCGGTTCCGATGGTTGATTCCGCCAATGCAAACAGCACTCCAAGGGGCTTTGCTGCAAAAGCCAGGAAACCTGCATGGAGGAATTCAAGATATTCCTTCATGACAAGACCAGCCCCGACAGGGTCCATCAGTTTCAGCAGTCCCCCAATGAAGAATACAAAACCGGCGATGAAGCCGCAGAAACGCTTTAATCGCAGAAGCAGATATCTCATGTCTTATTTCAATGTATTGTCAACAACTTCCTGAATCCTGGCAAAAATCGAACCCGGAGGCAGCATTTCTCCGTTTTCATCCGAACAGTCGATGCGTATGAACTTAGGGTCCAGCTCGCATTGTCTTCTGTATATGTCCCTCACCCTTTTCTGGAATTCTATGTCAGCCTCGTGGATGTCCTGACCTCCTTCAAGGTAATTCCTGTCGTCTCCGCCTCTCTGGCTCTTAAGCTTGGATTCCACGAATCCTATAGGGACGTCAAGGAATATGTTCAGGTCCGGTCTCGGCAGATCGAACTCCCCGTATTCGGTGTTGAATATCCATTCCCTCAGGTCCAGAGCCTCTTCCTGATCCTTTATTTTTGCACATTGGTATGCAATGTTCGAATAGACGTAACGGTCCAGAAGGACGTTTCCTCCGGAGGCGAGCGTCCTCTTCATTTCCGGAGCTGCACCGTGTCTGTCTTCTGCAAAGAGAAGAGCGACGAGCTGGGGATGGACTGTTTCGTTCGAACCGAAGTCTCCGCGCAGGAAGCGGCTGATCAGTTCTCCGTAGACAGGGGCGTCATATCGTGGGAAATGGATATATTCGAGGTTTCCGAATTCGGTTTCAAGATATGTTCTGAGTTTCTTTACCTGAGTGGATTTTCCGGCTCCATCCAGACCTTCGAGTACTACAAGCATAGTCGTTGTCATTGGTTCATTCTGCAAATATAGGTAAAAAGATTTCTCGTCTTTGCTCGAAATGACATTTTATAGTATTTTTGCGCCATGAAAAATGACAGGAACATAGACATAATGGGCATTTTGAACCTGACTGATGATTCCTTCTACGCAGGGAGCAGGTGTCAGTCTGCGGAAGCTGCTTTGTCCCGTGTAGCATCCATGCTTGAACAAGGAGCCGATATCATCGATATCGGAGCTTGTTCGACAAGACCAGGTTCGGAATATGTGTCTTTTGAAGAAGAATGGAAGAGGCTGGAACCTGTCCTGAGCTCCCTCAAGCTGTCATACCCGGATATCAAGATCTCTATAGACACTTTCCGCTCCGGTATTGTTCAGAGAGCATACGAAATGATCGGACATTTCATCGTAAATGATATATCAGCAGGGGAGGAAGACTCCCGCATGCTTTCTACCGTCGGTGCTTCAGGACTCGGGTATGTCGCAATGCATAAGCGTGGCAATCCTCTGACCATGCAGTCCCTGGCTGAATATGATGATGTGGTGGATGATGTGCGCAGTTATTTTGAAGAGTTTTCGTCAAGAGCTGCTGATGCCGGTGTCCGTGACTGGATTCTAGATCCGGGATTCGGGTTTGCGAAAACGATTGAACAGAACTATAGTCTTGTTTCCCGTCTCTCTGAGCTGGCGGTGGAATATGCCGGATACAAGCCTCGCATTCTTGTCGGTGTTTCAAGGAAAAGCATGATATACAGACCGTTAGGCATTACTCCTGAGGAATCCCTTTCCGCTACTCAGGCTCTTCATATGGCAGCCTTGATCAATGGGGCGGATATTCTTCGTGTCCACGATGTACGAGAGACTGTTCAGACAATAACAGTTTATAAAAATCTGCAACAGAGGCTTTTCTAAGGTATTTTGCACATATTTCCCATCAGAAAAAATTGTCGGATACAATATTAATCACTACTTTTGTCTGATTATTCGCCCTTGTGGGTAAGGGGGAATTATACGCAAAAACATAATTTTTTATAATAATATGAGAACACTTCTTATGAGCATTGCACTTTTCGTGTGCGCTCTCGCATCTGCACAGGTGCCGTCTGTAATGGTTGAGAATGCAAAGGGTGAGTCGTTCGACACAGCTGCGCTTCTTGACGAAGGTACACCGATGATCGTATCGTTCTGGTCTACATCGTGCAAACCATGCATCCGCGAGCTGGATGCTGTATATGACGCTCTTCCTGACTGGAAGGAGGAAGCCGATTTCAGAGTTGTCGCTGTTTCGACAGATGACAGCCGTCTTCTTGCAAAGGCAAAGTC
>JAFVMQ010000044.1 GCA_017506825.1 Bacteroidales bacterium | reverse complement strand
TTGTTGCCTTCGTATTTGAGTTCAGGAGAGATGACCTGTCCTGCATCCACTGTCGTGATACCGAACGCCATGAGCATCGGAGGTACGTTGATGTTCTCGAATGTACCGCTCATAGAGTCTTTTCCTCCGATAGAAGGAAGTCCGAACTCAACCTGCATCTTGAGCGCGCCCATGAGAGCCGAAAGCGGCTTGCCCCATGACCTGCGGTCAGTCATGCGCTCGAAATATTCCTGATATGAGAATCTCATCTTCTCATATGATGCACCGGCTGCAACAACCTTCGCACAAGCCTCTACCACTGCATATGCAGCACCATGGTACGGGCTCCAGCTTGCTATGAACGGATTGTATCCGAATGCCATGATCGAAGCAGTGTCGGTATATCCGTCTGTAGGGAGCTTCTGGACAGAAACCTGAGTCTCTGTCGTCTGGAGCATGCCACCGAACGGCATGAGTACAGTCGAGCGTCCGATAGTCGAGTCGAACATCTCGATGAGACCCTTCTGCGAAGTCACGTTAGGATCCTGGAGATTGTAGAACACCTTATCTCTGAGATTGTCTCCCTGAACAGTACGCTCGAAAGGATTCTTATCCTCAACTGCTCCAACGGTAGCCTTTGCGTAATGCTTTGCTCCGGCACTGTCGATGAACTCGCGTGAAAGATCCACGATGAGTCTGTCACCGTTGAACATGCGCATACGCTTTCTGTCAGTAACGTCTGCGACATGTGTAACCTCGACGTTCTCGCTTGCACAATATGCCATCATCGCTTCCTTATCCTTCGCCTCGATCACTATGGACATACGCTCCTGAGACTCGCTGATTGCAAGTTCGGTCGAGTTGAGTCCGCTGTACTTGGTCGGAACTCTGTCAAGATATATGTCAAGACCGTCGGTAAGCTCACCGATCGCCACACTGACACCGCCGGCACCGAAGTCGTTTGATTTCTTGATAAGCTTTGTCACCTCAGGACGACGGAAAAGCCTCTGGAGCTTTCTCTCCTCAGGTGCATTTCCCTTCTGAACCTCGCTTCCGCATGTTTCGAGAGATTCTTCGGTATGCTCTTTTGACGAACCTGTAGCTCCACCTACTCCGTCACGACCTGTGCGGCCTCCGAGAAGGAGAACGATGTCGCCAGGGACCGGACTCTCACGACGGACGCTGTCAGCCTTTACAGCTCCTACGACAGCTCCCACCTCGAGACGCTTTGCCACATAACCATCGTGGTAAACCTCACGCACATGAGTCGTTGCAAGACCGATCTGGTTACCGTAGCTTGAGTAACCATGAGCAGCCTTGCGCGAAATGATGCTCTGAGGAAGCTTGCCAGGGATGGTTTCTGCAACAGGCTGCCAGATGTTTCCGGCGCCGGTCACACGCATTGCCTGATAGACATATGCACGTCCTGAAAGCGGGTCACGGATGGCACCTCCCAGACAGGTTGCCGCGCCACCGAAAGGCTCAATCTCAGTAGGGTGGTTATGGGTCTCGTTCTTGAACTGGAGAAGCCACTTCTCGGTGGTCATCTCACCCTCGTCATCGACTATGTCCACATCAACATAGATGCTGCATGCGTTGTTCTCCTCGCTGACCTCCATATCGTCGAGAAGGCCCTTTGCCTTGAGGTAACGGGCACCTACAGTAGCCATGTCCATAAGGTTGATGTCCTTGTGCTCACGACCAAGCTCCTTGCGGATCTTCATGTAGAGATTAAGGGTTCCGTCGATTTCCTCCTTCATGAAAGACTCTTCGACATCGATATCCTCAAGCTCTGTCGTAAAAGTGGTATGGCGGCAGTGGTCGCTCCAATATGTATCGAGAATGCGAAGTTCTGTCTCATAAGGATCACGTCCCTCAGCCTTGAAATAGTTCACTACCTCGCGAAGGTCGTCCGCATTCATAGCAAGACCCATCTTCTTGCAGTAAGGGGCAAGTTCCTCCTCAGCAAGGGCTGTAAGACCTTCGAGAACGTGCACGGGAACAACTTCCGGCTGCTCCATCGCAGTCAGCTTTGCGAGGTCCTTCTCGCGCGACTCCACTGCATTGATGTAATATTTCCTGATTCTCTCGACCACCTCGTCAGATGTGTCGCCCGGGAGGATGATGAGTTTCGAACTCTTGATGCTTACCTTCGCTGTCGGATCGATGAGTCGCACACAGTCAACAGCAGATGCTGCACGCTGGTCGAACTGTCCCGGAAGGAACTCTACAGCGATATACTTTGTGCCTGAAAGGTCACACTCATCAGTAACGCTGTCGGTAACAATCTCTCCAAAAACACTGTAACGACTCTTTTCAAGAAGTTCCTGCGAGAAACCGAAGAGGTCATAAACATTAAGAAAACGCAGCGTTCCGATGTTGAGCTGAAGGTTTTCATTCAACTCACTCAGAAGACTGCGTGCCTCTACCTGAAATTCAGGGTATTTTTCTACAAAGATGCGATAATTGCTCATATGCCTATATTGTTGCGTCTAGTACTTTCTGGGTCTGCTCTTTTCTGAACTGGTCGAGCTTAGCTGCAAGAGACTCGTCTGTAAGAGCAAGAATCTGGGCTGCGAAAAGACCTGCATTCTTCGCTCCGTTGATCGCCATCGTCGCCACTGGTATGCCTGCCGGCATCTGCACGATCGAAAGAAGCGAATCCATTCCGCCGAGGGCCTTTGTCTGGATAGGGACTCCGATTACCGGAACTGTGGTCATGCCTGCAACGACACCGGCAACATGGGCTGCTCCGCCCGCTCCTGCGATGATTACACCGATTCCTTCTGACTTTGCTGATTTTGCGAACTCGCACATGAGATCAGGAGTCCTGTGGGCACTTATGACCTTCTTGACAACTTCAACCCCGAATCCTTCGAGGACATTGATTGCCTGCGACATGATCTCGAGGTCGCTGGTCGAGCCCATAATGATAGCTACTTTCATATTATTCCGAATTAAGCCGCAAAGATAGTCAAAGTTTTGTACATTTTCCTATCTTTCCGGCAAGCATTTTCAAAGAACCGGATGCCGACCCTAAAGCACCTGAACTCCAAGAACGTCCTTAAGGACGACATCATTGATTCCAGCCTCCATGACAGCCGGAGACTTCATCTTCGGATCGATCGAGAAAGACTTTCTGAGACAGTCGTATGCCTGCCCCATCTTCGAGAGATCGTCGTCTGCAAGAATGCAGATGCAGCAGGCCTTCAGATACCACATCATAGCGTCATCCTCAGACATTTCGTCGAAAACCGCCATGGTCTTTTCAGTAATCTCATTCGAATACATATCCATCACGACCCTGTTCCTGAGCGAAGACGCACGGATAAGTTCCACGGATCTCTTGTTCTCAGGATTGTTTCCGGCCCTGCACCATGCAAGTTCGCGGAGAAACGCATACCTTTCGGGAAGGATTGCAGCAAGATCGGCAGCGTCTTCATGGCGACCTGACATCATAAGCATGATCACCTGGTTAGCAACCGTTTCCCTGCGGTTCTTGACTACCGGACGGTACAGTACAGGGTCGTCATATATCATATCGCATTCGCGGAATGTCGTATCGACAAACGGCACGAGAAGATCCGGATCCGGCTCGCCTTTTCTGATCAGCACAGCCGCCAGCACATTGGACGCATAATCCCACGACTGGTTCTCGAGAATGACCGACTCTTCCAGAGCTCTGCGGCAGACTCTTTCAAGTTCCTCATCATTTTCCGCATCCGCGAACAGCCTGACATACTCGTTTCTCGAAAAACGCCTTGCCGTATTGAACACATAACGGTATTCCACCCTGTTCCGATCCAATGTGTCAGGACCGATTTCAGATACTGTTATTACTCTCGTTTCCTTATCCAGCTTGTCCGCAAAGACGGTACGGAGTTCCTTCATGGCCTCTTTCGAGAGACTGTCGGCAAGAGCAATATTCTCCTCGTACGTCTTTTCCGGTCTCACTACTGCCTTGACGTGGAGCTCCTTCAGCATATATGCCGAATCCAGGAGGGTTTCAGGCACATTTCCGTCATATTCTCCTTTCAGGACAAGCTTTCTTTTCACAGCAAGACCCTTTACTTCGTCATATTCCTCAGGAGCCACCATATAAGGTCCGAAGTCAGTTTCGAGATAATTCAACGGCTTGAACACACGGTTCGTGTAGGTATACATAGTATCAAGATCCCTTACACCGGAGGCATCCTCCAGACTGATGACATAGGCAAGCTTGAACCAGCGGTCTTTCCAGGGATCAGTACTGAAACGGTCTCTTACAGGAATCCTGTATGTGCTGTCGGCAAGTACAGGGAAATCTTTGGCAAGATCGAAGAGAGGGTCTTCCAGCAGACCTTTTGCCAAGAGTTTCTTTCGCTGGCGATGGAGGTTCTTTCCGTCACGCACCACCTTTATCTCGGTATGAAGGGAATGTCCGTCTTCAACATCTACGATACGCCTTTCCACTATGACCCTTGAGTCGGTTGCAGCCTTGTCCAAGGTCTTTATGTAAGTATTGAAGCGCATGTCGAGATCTACAGCCAGAGGTTCCCTCTTCTTGTATCTGATGACTGTAGGCTTGTAGTCCGGACCCAGATATTCCGACAGGTCGAACTCCGGTTCCTCCTCTCGTTTTCCAAGACTGACATTGTTCCTTCCGGCAACCTCCTGGATGATTACGACTCCCTTTTCCCTGAAATGGAAAAGCAAGGCTCCCTGATTCCTTACAGGAAGCATGTAACGTCCTGTCTCATCGATATTGGTCTCTACAACATCACCTTTCAGCTTCAGTTTCAACGGGTTCTTTCCTGCAGCCAAGGCATCCTTTCCGACCATTGCCTCGTCCAGCGAATCAAAGGCATACACGGTCACATTCCGGCAAGGCTGACTCGTCAGGCTGTCAAGCACATATCCGTAAATCGGCCTGTAGATGTTTTCAAAGTTAAGTTTCCCTCTCTTTTGCGCCGACATGTCAGCAGCAGACAAAAGAAAGAGCATCAATGATATCAGAAGGAGTCTTTTCATGTGTTTTATCAAGTCAATGCTAAAAAGCGGTCAAAGGTACTAATAATTTCACTATATTTGCAGGATTGAAATAAAGAGATTATGAGAGATTTATATATCACCAACTCGCTTTCGAGAAAGAAGGAATTGTTCAAGCCTCTTGACGAGGGACATGTAGGACTTTATGTATGCGGCCCGACCGTTTACGGTGACGCCCATCTCGGTCATGCCCGTCCGGGTGTGACATATGATGTTTTCGTAAAGTTCCTCAAGCACCTCGGCTACAAGGTACGCTATGTCCGCAACATCACAGACGTGGGACACCTCGAGCACGACGCTGACGAGGGAGAGGACAAGATAGCAAAGAAGGCACGTCTCGAGCAGCTCGAGCCGATGGAGGTGGTGCAGAGATGCACCCTCGCATACCATGAGGCCATGCGCATGCTCAACGTGGCTCCCCCTTCGATAGAGCCGCGCGCTTCCGGACACATCATCGAGCAGATTGACCTCGTGCAGAAGATCCTCGATGCAGGATATGCGTATGAAAGCAACGGATCGATATATTTCGACGTCCTCAAATACGACAAAGACCACAAATACGGTGTCCTTTCAGGACGCACTCTGGACGAGGTGAAGGAAGGCACCCGCGACCTCGACGGCCAGCAGGACAAGCGCGCCTCTTATGACTTCGCCCTCTGGAAGAAGGCTTCCCCTGAACATATCATGCGCTGGCCTTCCCCTTGGAGCGACGGTTTCCCTGGATGGCATCTCGAATGTTCTGCAATGAGCGAGAAATATCTCGGCAAGGAATTCGACATCCACGGAGGCGGAATGGACCTCCTGTTCCCTCATCACGAATGCGAGATTGCGCAGAACACAGCTTCGCGCGGCTGCAGCGGCGTCAGATACTGGATGCACAACAACATGATCACCATCGAAGGCAAGAAGATGGGCAAGTCGCTCGGCAACTTCATCACTCTTCCTGAACTTTTCGCAGGACGTCACGAGAAGCTCGCCCAGGCATATACCCCTATGACAGTCCGCTTCTTCATCCTTCAGGCACACTACCGCGGCACCCTTGATTTCAGCAACGAGGCCCTTCAGGCTGCAGAAAAAGGTCTGAAGAGGATAATGCAGGCGGCAAAGGACCTCCGCACTCTTGCTTCTGCCGCCGGTGTCGCTTCAGCTCCTGCACTTGCTTACGGAGAGTTCGTATCAGCTGTCGCACCCGCTTCTGTGGAGGCTTCGAATGCAGAGGTGCGCGCTTTGGCAGAAGGTGTTTACGAAGCTCTCTGCGACGACCTCAACACCCCTGTCGCACTCTCGCATATCTTCGATGCAGTAAGAATCATCAACACTGCAAAGGACAGGAAGGTAACGCTTGACGCTTCGGATTACAAGGCTCTCGTGGATCTTTTTGACAATATCGTCTTCGGAGTTCTCGGACTCCGCGACGAGGAAGCTTCCGAGGGAGGAAAGGCTCTCAAGACCATAGACGGTCTCGTGAACATGGTTCTCGAGCAGCGCAAGGCTGCCAAGGCTGCCAAGGACTGGGCTACCAGCGACCGCATACGTGACGATCTCAAAGCTCTCGGCATCCAGATCAAGGACACCAAGGAAGGTACAGAGTGGACGCTTGAATAGGAACCGGACACTAATGCATCCGGTGCTTAGGGAGGGTTACGATGAATGATGCACCACCGAGGACGAATGATTTCTGATAGCTGATCTCTCCGTCACACTTCTCAATGATGTTTCTGCATATTGCGAGTCCCAGACCCGTACCGGAACTCTTTGTCGTAAAGTTAGGAGTGAAGAGCCTGTCCTTGTTTTCCTCGCTGACGCCAGGTCCATTGTCTTCTACCACAACGTCATAGTATCCGTCCCTGATACTGTTTCTGAGGGATATGAGGACCTTGCCCTTGACGGTTTCCTCCCCTCTCTCCAATGCTTCCTTCTGCTGGATCTCGACTGCCTGAACTGCATTTGTGATCAGGTTCACGAACACACGTATGAGCTGAGGCTTCGGCGCCATCACAAATGCATCATTCAGTCCGATGTACTGGATTCCAACATTATCCTTGTTGTCAAATATGACAAGCTGATCCTTGAGTGTCTTGTCAAGATCCATCAGCACCGGCTCCTCGCTGTAAAGCTTGGCGAATGTAGAGAATTCGTTGGCTGTCTCAGTAAGTATGTCTATATGTTCAAGAACAACGGAAGTGACCTCGTCGAATCTTTCTTCCCATGCAGGATTGCCGTTCTGCTTCATCCTTATCAGACGCTGGATCTGAAGCTTGATCGGGGTGAGAGGGTTCTTGATCTCATGGGCCACCTGACGCGCCATCTGGCTCCATGCCTTGTCTCTTTCCGCCTGCGCCAGCTGCTTTGTCGAGTCCGAGAGGTCGTGGACCATTCGGTTATATGCATCGACAAGAGATGAAATCTCGTCGTCCCTCTTATATATAATGTATTCAAGATTGTGGACATCTGCAACATTCATCTTCTTACCCATTTCTATCAGCGGAGAGAACATCGAGTTGACTTCCCGGGTACTGAAGAGAAGAGAAACTATGAGCATAAGGATGAAAAGATTGAAGATGAGGGCAGCATGGAAGAAGGCTTCTCTGCGGAAGTCATAATTCCTGTCCGTATAAGGCGAACTTATTATGGCTATCATTTCACCCTGATCGTTGAATACCGGAGCATACATCGACCAGTAGCTGTAGTCATCAATCTTCTCCCTGTGGATAAAGAACCTCTGGTTCAGGTGCCGGATATTGTGGAAGGCCTTCTGATCAATACGGCTTCCCAGAATCATCTTGTCGAACACCTCAGGAGTTGTCGACAGGAATACCTTTCCTGAAGGAGAATAAAGGGTTATGTCGGACTTTGTGGTATTTCCTATAATTTCCAGAGCTGCTGAAAATTCCTGACTCCTGAGGTCAGTCCAGGATTCCGCCTTTCTGACCCTGTTTTCTATGAGGGCCTGGATGGTGTTGATCTTGGTCGACATCAGATTCTGCATGTTGGCTTCGTTCCTCTTGTAGACAAAGATCACGCTGATCACAGTCATGCTGGCCAGTATCAGAAACGATGAGACAAAGAGTATTGTATTGATTCTCGTCCTGAAATAATTGCTTTTGAAAGCCTTCTTCTTTTCGTCGCTCCGCGCGAAAACATACAGGACGGCACACAAGGCAAGGAAGAGGTATGAGAAGGATGTGAAATATACCATTGCCCCTCGTTTAGGACGAGAGATGACAATCATTTCGTCGTCGCTGACAAGGTGAAGGAAATGCACATATCCGTTCAGGCGGAGGACTTCCTCGCCGTCTTCGTACAGACGTCCCTTGTCCACATGAGAATATACTGTCGGATAAGGATAATTTCCTTTGTATGATATCATCTTGTCCGATGTATATTTTGCATATGAATACAATGCAGGAATATTGATGTCTCCAGGATTTGAAAAACGTCCGAGAATGCTGTAATATCCCCTGTCCTCGCGGTTCGAATCCGGTTCTATCTCGATCAGCATTCTTATCAGTCCCTTATCCTGTGAAAAGAAGGCGAACGTACCGGCATAACGGCTGCGTCCGTTACTGTCTGTAAGGAAATAGAAGTTGGAACCCTGTGCTATGGCTGTTCCGCTTCTGAGGATCTCATTGAAGTAGGCAAGACCCGGACGGTCCTGGTCCGAGAACAGTTTTACTGACGTATTGTATCCTTGTCTTGTGCGGGACAGGTAATACTCCGAGATCCTGCCCATTATCATTGCCTGTGTGTTATCCATTGTAACCAGGGTCGCTATGAGCTGGTCGGAGGCTATCTGTTCCTCGACAGAACGGAGCTGGAGTTCAAGCCCAAGGTCTCTCTCTACAGCAAGACGGTTCGCCCATACGGTCACCCTGTCCTGCTCCTTTCTGAAACCCAGTACTGCAGAGTTGATGGTAAAATATACGGAACAGCAGAATGCGAATGCAGCAAGATTCTTGACTCTGAAGACGTTGTACCTTATTCCATACAGTTCTCTCAGCAGAGGCTGGACAGACTGTATCATAAGCATAATGCAGAACAGCAGTCCTGTATATGAGACATATACCAGAGCGGTATAATGGATCTGACTGTTGCCTCTGTAAAGCTCCATGCTGATATTTGAATTCAGGATGAGGCTTTTCAGAGTCATATGGGTATATATCAGGGTGCCTACACCAAGAACCACACAGATTATCGCATATATCGTAAGATACAGCCTTCTCTTTTTCCGGACACTCCGGACGAATACGGCGATATTCTCTCTCATCATATATGCACATATGTGCAGAACCGTTATGTAAGTATTAAGAAGAATCAGCGCTCCCAAAGAGAAGAAGACAGGACCGTCCGCATACAATGTCGGAGAGAACAGCTCGCTGGAATCGCCGATCTGCTGTTCCCAGCCGAAAGCTATCAGCGTAAGGGCCGTCAATGTTGCTGTCACGGTAAAGAACACCTTGAACGTCTTATGTCCCGCCAGAAAAAGTATAGATGCCACGACCAGAAGCAGGAGTCCCATCCACCTGAGCAGCGTATTGTCGAAGAAATGGGTGGCATGGTCGGAGTTGTAAAGTATCTTGAAAAGCGGAACATCGTCTATCAGGACTGCGGATCCGCCGGTGGTTGTTATAGGAGCGACCGAATACCTGTCTCCGATCCTCAGATACGGATCTGTGCCGTTGTCGTTCGAATTCAGGTCGTCGATGAGATTGTTCTTTATCTCGATTCCCGCAATGATCCTTATATTGTCCTCCCCTTCATATGACTTTATGACATACCACTTCGGACCGAGATTCATATAGGAGACTTTTTCATCCGCATTGATCAGCTGCGAGTGGACTCTGTCGCTGATATCCGTCAACCTCTGTACCACAAGCCTTCTGCTGATGTCATCGTTGATTATCGGGAACTGGTTGCTCCAGGATTGAAGGGAGTCGTTTTCATATTTATATATGACCATGTCGTCAGGAACGTCCTCCAGACAACCTTCCCGGGTATCCATGGCTTCCATCACATATCCATCCAGGACCGAGAGTCTTTTCTCAAGTCTTTCAGCAGTCCTTTCCGCCACTTCGGATGTCTTGCTTTCTCCGCTGTTGCCAATCATGGACATCATGAAGAAACTGAAAGCAAGAAACAGGATGAAGAGAGGAAGTTTCTTTTTTGTAAAGTCGTCGGTCATCGTTTCATTCGTGGTGGTAAGGTTCACCTTTCATTATCGTAAATGCGCGGTATACCTGTTCAATAAATATCGCACGTACCATCTGGTGGGAAAACGTCATGCGGGACAATGATATCCTGGAGTTTGCCCTCTGGTAGACGGCATCGGAAAAGCCGTATGCTCCTCCGATGACATATACGATGTCCTTGCCCGCATATGTGATCTTGTCCTGTATGACTTTTGCAAATTCCACAGAGGGGAATTCCTTTCCTCTTTCGTCAAGCAGGATCATATCATCCGCAGGACGTATGTTCTTAAGGATGAGTTCTCCTTCCCGCACCTTTATCTGTTCCTTTGTCAAGGATGACACATTTTTAAGTTCCGGTATCTCCACAACAGAAAAGGGGATATAGTGTTTCAGTCTCGAAACATAAATATCCATTCCTTGTTTCACCCAATCCTTGTCAGTCTTTCCGACCGTAAGTAACGTGATCTTCATACGCAACTGCAATAATCATACAAATATATGAAAAATACTTTCATCATGCGCGAAAGACATCTATCCTTACGAGAATATTTGCATGGCTCGAAAATTGCAGTAACTTTGTCTCCGATTTCAAGGTCTCTATGGTAAAAAAACTATTGATAGGATTGCTGGTTTCAACGGTAGCTGTCTTTACTTGTGCGGTTGCTTCCGCGCAGGATAACAGCTATGACGTCTTCAACCCTATAGCCAAGTACATGGCTCTCGGAGACGCCGACAAGCTTTCCGCTTGGTTTTCCGACAATCTGGAGGTAACGATTTTCTCCAATTCGAACGATTCGAGCCGCAATCAGGCGAAACAGATAATGAAGACCTTCTTCAGGTCGTACAATCCGAGGTCTTTCGAAATCACCCATAAGGCAGGACGTTCCAACAAGAAATATGCGTTAGGTACGTTGAACGCCGGCGGGGAAATGTTCGTCGTGACGATCTTCGTCAATTACAAGGATACGGACTATAAGATACAGCATCTTAAGATCGAACGGATGCAATAACAGTCAGAGTCAGTTCAGAGTCAGTTCGACCGGACAGTGGTCCGAGCCGAAGATTTCCGTGCGGATCCTTGCGTCGGCAAGGCGGTCCTTGATGTTTTCCGATGCGACGAAATAGTCGATACGCCAACCTACATTCTTCTGGCGAGCCTGGAAACGGTATGACCACCATGAATAGATGTCAGTCCGGTCAGGATAGAAATAACGGAAGGTATCGATAAAACCTGAGTCCAGAAGATTGGTGAACTGACCACGCTCCTCGTCAGTGAATCCCGGATTCATGCGGTTGGTCTTAGGATTCTTCAGATCGATCTCCTTATGGGCGACATTCAGGTCTCCGCATATTATCACTCCCATCTTCTCCCCCTTCGCATTCGTCCTTCCGGCAAGACCGGTCACGTAGTTTCTGAAGTCATTCTCCCATCTCATCCTGTAGTCCAGCCTCTTCAGACCGTCCTGCGCATTAGGAGTGTAGACGCAGACAAGGAAGAAATCTTCCATTTCAAGGGTTATGACACGACCTTCGTGGTCATGTTCATCTATTCCGATGCCATAGCTTACGCTTACAGGTTCATGCCTCGTATATATCGCTGTTCCGGAATAGCCCTTCTTGTCAGCGTAGTTCCAGTATGACTTGTATCCGAGAAATTCAAGGTCTATCTGACCTTCCTGCAGCTTTGTTTCCTGAAGACAGAAGAAATCAGCATCAAGTTCTTCAAATATATCGGCAAATCCTTTGCCGCACACGGCCCTGAGACCGTTGACATTCCATGAAATGAATCTATACATATCCTTTCTCATCTTAACTGTCGCTAAGATAGCTATTTTCTAATAACCGGCAGGGTATCTGACACGAAAACATAACGAAAGTGTCCGCGATACCCTCTTTTTTCTGGGTATCGCGGATACTTTTCCTATAAAAATGTACCTGATGCAAGCATTAAAAAAAATACGATCATTATAAAAAACGGAAAAAGATGACGAATGTTTTTTATAATCGGAGGATGGAATGACGGTTTCTTCATAATTTCACCAACAGGATCGCTTCTGCTGATTTTTGTAACATAATGACAAATGAAACTATGAAAGGTTATTATCATGTGAGCAGCCATGGACTGGAGAGAAACGATATCTTCAGGAACAGGGAGGATTTCATTGACGGAATGAATGATGTAGCATTATGCATATTGGGGTTTGACGTGCAGATACTATGCTTCTGCCTAATGAGCAACCACTTCCATTTTCTTCTTTTTGGAACAGAATCGGAGTGCAAACGGTTCTCGGACGAGTATAAACGTCGGTGTGCAATACGAATGCGAAGGACAGCGGGAGAAGTCCGAGGATTGAAAAATGTCGACATTCAGATAAACGGAATCGACTCAATGGAATATCTTGAAAATGTAACCGCTTATATCCTGCGTAACCCTCTTGCAGCAGGAATACTGGTGATGCCATACCACTATCCATGGTCTTCTGCGGCTAGCTATTTCAACGACAAGTCCAGACAAAGAGGTGACAAGCTGAGTGAGATGGGAGTGAGGCAGCGTAACCGTATCTTGAAATCAAGGATTCCCGTGCCAGACCATTATCAGATCAATGAAGAAGGGATGATTATTCCGTCATGTTATGTGAATACCGAAACTGTAGAAAAAATCTTCCGTCATCCTTCAAGACTGATGATGCTTATGGCCAGGAAGATAGAAAATGATGTTGAAATCCGGTTTGGCATAGCAGACAATGTCAGTATGACCGACCAGGAAATGCTGACTCAGATGAACGAACTGATCCGGAAAGAGTTCAGCAAGGATACCATATCGCAATTGTCTATGGAGCAACGTATAAAACTATGCCTTTTGATGAAACGTAATTTCCGGGCTGGAGTCAGACAGATTGCCAGACTTACACGTCTGGATCCGGAAGTAGTGGCCAAGGTTGTTTAGACAGTTAGCAAGGGTCAGGAAATCTTCTTGCCGAATGGAACGAAGGCGAGAACGGCCATCTTGAAATGCTGCATTCCGAATGGTATTCCAACTATTGTCAGACAGCAGATCAGACCGAAGCCTATGTGAAGAAAGGCAATCTCAATTCCTCCGAAGAGAACCCAGATTACGTTCATAAGAATGGACAGGCAGCCACCATCACTTACATCTGACTGAACATCATGCCCGAAAGGCCAGAGGGCAAGTCCGGCCATCTTGAAGAGTTGCAATCCGAACGGAATGCCTAGTATGGTCATGCAGAAAAGCAAACCCATAAAAGCATAGTAAAGGCTGACCACAAGGCCTCCGAGGATCAGCCAAAATAGGGTATCTGACACGAAAACATAACGAAAGTGTCCGCGATACCCTCTTTTTTCTGGGTATCGCGGACACTTTTCCTATAAAATTGTACCTGATGCAAGGCTGGTAAGAGGTCTTACAAGACGTAAGCCTTCACATCGGAAACCGTAATACGGTTGCCGGAAAGGATAAGAAGACGCTCTACCACGTTGCGGAGCTCACGGATGTTTCCTGTCCAGGACTTTTCCATCAGAAGTTTCATTGCGTCCGCATCGATCTCGCGAGGCTGCATTCCTGTCTCAGAACATATCTGACCGATGAAGTAATCCACGAGAAGAGGAATATCGGATTTCCTATCGTCGAGGGTCGGCATGTTTATCACTATCACGCTGAGACGGTGGTAAAGGTCTTCTCTGAAACGACCTTTCTCTATCTCTTCCTTCAGATTCTTGTTGGTCGCTGCCAGAACCCTGACATTCACGATTATATCTTTGTCACTGCCGACGCGAGAGAGTTTCTTCTCCTGAAGAACTCTGAGAACCTTCGCCTGGGCGGCAAGTGACATGTCTCCGATCTCGTCAAGGAAGAGGGTTCCTCCGTCAGCCTGTTCGAATTTTCCCTTGTGCTGCTTGATGGCAGAAGTGAAGGCTCCTTTTTCATGACCGAAAAGTTCGCTCTCTATCAGTTCGGACGGAATTGCCGCACAGTTCACCTCGACATAAGGAGATGCCGAACGGGGACTTTTCTGATGGAGGTTTCTTGCTACAAGTTCCTTTCCTGTTCCGTTGGATCCTACTATAAGGACCCTTGCATCGGTAGGAGCGACCTTGTCTATCATATCCTTTACCTGGATCAAGGCAGGAGACTCGCCTACCATTTCCTGACCGTACACCTTCTTCTTAAGTATCCTGGTCTCCTTTACCAGAGACACCTTTTCCGTGGCATTCTTGATTGTGATAAGTATCCTGTTCAGGTCAAGAGGTTTCTGTATGAAGTCGAAAGCGCCTTTCTTTATGCATTCCACAGCGGTGTCGATGTCCCCATGTCCGGAAATCATCACAACGGCGGCATCCACTCCCATTTCAGCGAGTTTTCCAAGCACTTCCATGCCATCCATTTCCGGCATCTTTATATCGCAGAAAATTACACTGTACTTCTCTTTGTCCACCATTGCACATCCCTGCACACCGTTCTCAGCCACATCCACATCATAGCCTTCGTCAATCAGAATCTCTTTAAGGGAATTGCGGATGGAACGCTCGTCATCAATAATCAAAATCTTCATGGCCTTTAGTTTATAGTTCTACAAATATCGACATTTTTGGGAGTTTACACAATATTTTATAAATTTGCTTGATTTATTGATTATACGTGTACTGATGCTTATACCCGATATCATAATTGCCATCGACGGCTACTCATCAACCGGCAAAAGTTCATTTGCCAAGATGATTGCCAAAGAGTTTTCTTTCCTCTATCTTGACTCTGGAGCTCTCTACAGAGGCGTGACACTTTTTGCCATCGAAAACGGATACATCTCTGACGACAATACAATTAATGTGCCTGAGCTCGCTGCAGCCCTGGAATACGTCGACCTGAAATTCGGCGAGGGCGGGACATGCATCGGGGACAGATGCATTGAGCAGGAAATCCGATCAATGGCTGTAGCAGGCAAGGTCAGCCCTATCGCGACTGTAGCCGAGGTGCGTGCATTCGTTGACAGGAAGCTCAGGGAATTCGGAAAGGCAAAACGTGTGGTGATGGACGGAAGAGATATCGGAACGACTGTCTTCCCGCATGCAGAACTTAAGATCTTCATGACTGCCGACCCTCTCATAAGAGCTCGGAGAAGAGCTGACGAGATGGCGGCAAAGGGCATGGAAGCAAACATTGAGGATGTTCTCAAGAACCTTCAGGAAAGGGATTATATAGATTCTCACAGAGAGGTTTCCCCTCTCACCCAGGCGGAAGATGCCATCGTGCTGGACAATTCGCACATGACGATGGACGAACAGATTGTCTGGGTCAAGGAAGTAATCAAGGAACGATTCGGATTATGATCACAGTTGATATCGACAGCAATTCAGGTTTCTGCGCCGGAGTGATCAGAGCGATCGGCAAGGCAGAAGAATTTCTGAAAGACAAGAGCGGAGAAGGCAAGCGCCTCTACTCGCTCGGAGCGATTGTCCACAATGATTCGGAGCTGGAAAGACTCTCCGGTCAGGGACTCGTGACAATTGACAAGGAAGATTTCGACGAAATGTTGTCTGCTGAAGGAGAAGTACTTCTCATCAGAGCGCACGGAGAACCGCCACAGACCTATACAAGAGCTGAAAGCCTCGGATTCAGCATAATAGACTGCACTTGCCCTGTAGTCCTCAAGCTTCAGCAGAGGATAAAGGAAGCATACCGGAAACAGCAGGATGCAGGCAGAGGTCAGATCATCATCTTCGGCAAGATCGGTCACGCCGAGGTGCTCGGACTGATAGGTCAGACTGACGGCAATGCATTGGTAATAGAAAACATGGCCATGCTTGACGATGCCATTGCAGAGGGACGGATAAAACTCGGCGAGCCCATAGAGATCTTCAGCCAGACAACAAAAAGTCCGGCTGAATACAAGAGTCTCTGCACCAGACTTGAAGAGGAGATGGCGAGATACAACGAACTTCCTATCGAGAGATTCAAAGGAAGAGGGCTTCTCATCGTCCATGATACAATCTGCTCCCAGGTAGCCACAAGGCACGAACGGCTTTCAAAATTCGCCCTCGAGCATGACATCATCATATTCGTTGCAGGAAAGGCAAGTTCAAACGGTAAGGTACTCTGCGACCTGTGCAAATCTCTGAACATACGTACCTACCACATCGACTCCCCTGCGGAAATAAAGAGAGAATGGTTCAGAGCAGACGACAAGGTGGGAATCTGCGGAGCTACTTCAACTCCCAAATGGCTTCTCGAGCAGACTGCCGGGCACGTGCTCGAACTCAACCAGTATGTTCCCGAATGGGAGGAGACTTTCAAAGTAAATATCTGAGGTTGATACTGCAAGGTTCAAAAATTTGGTAGGATAGATACATTTTTATATTTTTGCAGCCGATTTTGACTGATATTTTTAACATTTTTATATTTTATGGCAACAACAGCTGATTTCAAGAACGGACTTTACCTTAACTTCAACGGAAAGCCATGCCAGATCGTATGGTTCCAGCACGTAAAGCCAGGTAAGGGTCCTGCTTTCGTAAAGAGCAAACTCAGAAACCTCGAGAACGGACGTATCCTCGAGAACACTTTCACTGCAGGTGCAAAGATCGACACCATCAACGTAGAGAGAAGACCATACCAGTTCCTCTACAAGGATGAGGACGGATTCAACTTCATGCACGAAGAGACCTATGAGCAGATCCACCTCGATGCTGCTCTCGTTGACAACGCTGACCTCATGAAGGAAGGACAGCATGTAGAGATGATGTTCCTTGCTGACGAAGAGCGCTGCCTCACTTGCGAGCTCCCTACATATGTTGAGCTTGAGGTTACTTACACAGAGCCTGCTGTAAAGGGTGACACTGCTTCCACAAACGCTCAGAAGGAGGTTACTCTCGAGACAGGAGCAATCATCATGGCACCTCTCTTCATCAACATCGGTGAGAGAATCCGCGTCAACACAACTGACCGTTCTTACGGTGAACGTGTGAAGTAATTCCGCGCAGCATACTTCAAAGGCACGAATTCTTATGGATTTCGTGCCTTTGATTTTTGTATGGAGGAGTGTCAGTCTTTTTTGCGGATCAGGTTGAGACCATCGCGCAGAGGGAGGATTACGGACTCGACGCGGGGGTCTGCAGCCACCATGTCGTTGAACCTTGCTATGCCGAGGGTCTGTTTGTCCTGTGGCAGCGGATCCTGGCATACCTTTCCGTCCCAGAGGACATTGTCTGCGAGTATCAGTCCACCCGGGCGGACCATATCGAATATGAGTTCATAATATTCGCAGTACTCACGCTTGTTGGCATCCATATAGACAAGGTCGTAAAGCTTGACAGGATCGGCGGTACCTCCGTCTTCAAGCCCCATTTCCGAACGGAGCCTTCTTAGAGTTTCCTTACAGTCTCCTATATGGAGTCGGATCTTGTCGTCAAGACCGGCGCGTTCGAAGCCTTCAATGATGAGGTCTTCGAGCTCGTCGTTTATTTCGAGGGTGTCAAGGTGACCTCCTTCCGGCATAGCTGAGGCGAGGCAGATTGCCGAATAACCGGTGAATGTACCTAACTCAAGTATGCGTGATGCACCTGTTGACTGTACGAGCATTCTCATTATCTGTCCCTGTACAGCACCTGAAAGCATGCGGGCATGGTTGGTCCTGATATGTGTCTGCTTCTCCACCCATGCAAGAGCTTCGCCCGGCTCCGTCGCATGTTCCTTTATATATTGATAGATCTTTTCCATAATGATAACTATACCAGACCGGAGGTCTGCTATATATAAATGAGTCTTGAAAGTTTGTTCGGATCAAAAATGGTCCGAGCCATGTCGCGGACATCCTCTGCCGTAACTGCTTCTACCAGATCCTTGGTCTTGCGGTCTCCTGTAATCTTTCCATATGCCAGAAGTCCCTTGCCCATCGAAAGACACTGTGTCTCACCGTTGTCGCTGCTGATGGCGAGCTGACCGAGAAGCTGCTTCTTGGCTGCCTTCAGCTTGCGTTCGGACAATGTATTCTCCTGGAGTTTTGCAATCTCTTTGAAAACGGCTGAAAGGCATTTTTCGAGGTTGTTCTTGTCGCACCCAAGGCTGATGGCAACAATTCCTGTATCAGCATATTGGGTGTAACCGCATTCAACCCCATAGACCCAGCCGTTCTTCTCTCTCAAAACGGAATTCAGGATGGAATTGCTTGCAGGTCCTCCGAGGATATTGCACAGAAGTACTGTGGCAAGCCTCTCCTTTTCCTGATACAAGGACGGGGCAAGACCTCCTATCACGCAGTTCGCCTGGTGGTTACGCTTGTTAAGTGTCTTGTCAAAACGGTTTGATCCGACCCATGTCCCCTTGTCAGCGGAAACTTCCGGATCTTGGGATTCCTCGTTTTCGAAGAACTGCCCGGCCAGTTTAAGGATATCCTTCTCCATCTTCTTCTCGTCGATATCTGCAACTATGGTGAATGCCATCCTGGACGGGATGAACTTTTCCTTTACAAACCTAAGGAGCTCATCTCTGCTGATCTTCCTGACCGATGTCGTTGTTCCAAGAATAGGGCCGCTCAGAGGATGGCCTTCAAACAGCATCTCCTCAAATCTGTCGTATATATCTTCTGACGGAGTATCCTTATATGAATGGATCTCATCGGTAACCACACCTTTTTCAGTATTGATCTCGTGTTCCGGAAATGTAGGACAGGTTGCGAGCTCTAACAGCAAGGCGGCAGCTTTCGGCAGATCCTCCTTCAGAACGGTTGCATGAAAGACGATTTCTTCCTTGGTAGTGAATGCGTTAAGTTCTCCTCCGAGTCTGTCAAGATAGCTGTTGATCACCGCCGCACTTCTGCGTGATGTGCCTTTGAAGATGGTGTGCTCGACAAAATGGGCGATGCCGCTATGATATCCGGACTCGTCCCTGGTTCCGCATTTTATACTGAGGGCGCAGTAACCGACAGCGGAACCGCTCTTTTTTACGGCATACTGCAGGCCGCAATCCGCTTTACCGCTTATCATCTACTGCTTGCTTATTATTGATGACACCTTCCTGACCTCACCTGCCGAGAATCCGGCCCCCTCTTTCTTTGACACCTTGCCTTTCGAATAGTAATACAGCTGGTGGGTGTATGCGTCGATCAGCATCCTGTAGCAGACTGCGCCTGGCATTGGTTCAGACGGAGCTACAACATAACTCAAGGCAAAGCCTTCCTTTCCGTCATTCATGTACTTGTCTGCCTCTTCTTCGCTTACAATTGAAACTCCTGTCTCCAAGGCAAGAGCTGACGCTGCCTTGCGGGCACTTGAATCCAGGTCGTTTTCAGAGAAAACAACACTTATTTCATCATTCTTTCCGACCTTTTCGACAAAGGATTCGAGTCCACCATATCCGACTGCATCTTTTTCCATCGAAGCAAGTGTGTAATTCTGAATGATCTCAAGAAGTGCCTGCATGAAAACGGTCTCTCTTCCTGAAGGAGATTCAGCCGATGTGACAGGTATCGATACGACCTCAAGCATCTCCCCGACACCCTCATCTGCACCTTTGCCACCCTTGACAAGGGTGAGATAATGGATGGTAGGCTTGCTGTCATTCTTGAACTGACCGTTTACGCTCAAAAGAAAATAATACTCTTCGCTTCCTTTAAGATCATTGAAATCTTCCATCGAGCAGAACTCGTAAGGCGAAATCCTCCAGCACATGGCTACGCCGTTCTGAAGAACGCTGTCCTGGAATGCGTTTCCGGAAAGCACGACCTTTGTGATCTTCTGGGTGAAGTCGGAGATCTTGACCTTTTTTGTGTTGATCTGCGCCTGACTCCAGGCGAATATCGGGAGCAGTGATGATATGACTAAGGTTATGATTTTTTTCATGTATGTCAGGTATGTTGATTCTTGCATATAAAACTGGTGCAAAGTTAAGAAAAAGATACTATATTTGTAGGTTGACGAAAGATTGTTTATGGCTCAGTATATAGTTTCAGCAAGAAAATACAGGCCGGATTCCTTCGGGACCCTCATCGGCCAGGACAATATAGCCCAGACACTCAAGAATTCGATTCTGCGAGGCCAGCTGGCTCATGCATACCTTTTCTGCGGACCGCGCGGTGTCGGAAAGACGACGACTGCCCGCATCTTTGCCAAGATGATAAACTGCTCCAATCCGTCGGAGGATATGGAACCATGCGGACAGTGCGAGTCGTGCCTCTCTTTTGCGGAGGGACGTTCTTACTGCATCCATGAACTCGATGCCGCATCAAACAACGGAGTCGAGGACATAAAGACGCTGATGGACCAGGTCCGCATACCTCCGCAGGTGGGAAAATACAGCGTATATATCATCGACGAGGTCCATATGCTTTCGCAGTCGGCTTTCAATGCATTTCTGAAGACTTTGGAAGAGCCGCCTGCACACGCGATCTTCATCCTTGCTACTACTGAGAAACATAAGATCCTTCCGACTATCCTGTCGCGTTGCCAGACATACGACTTCAACAGGATCACGGTTGACAATATTGTGAAGAACCTCCGTATGGTCGCTTCAAGCGAAGGTGTAGCAATAGACGATGAGTCGCTTCATGTGATAGCGCACAAGGCGGATGGTGCCATGCGTGATGCCCTCACGATCTTTGACCAGACTGTCGCATTCTGCGGTACTGACGTCAAGTATCAGGATGTACTCCGCAATCTTAATGTGCTGGATTATGAATACAGCTTTTCTCTTGTGGATGCATTCCTTCAGGGAGACTATCCCAAGGCGTTGCTGACGTTTGACGAGGTGCTGACCAAGGGATTCAACGCCCTGCATTTTGTGGCGGCCTTATCCTCACATCTCCGCGATCTGATCGTGAGCCGGAGCGGAGGACTTGATGCGCTTCTCGAACTTCCGGACTCTCTCAAGAAGAGATACAAGGAACAGGCTGACAGGTGTCCGCTGCCGTTCCTTTATGAAGGTCTTGCTATCACCACCCAATGCGAGTCGGGTTACAGGGCCAGTGTGAATCCTCGTCTGCATATAGAGTTCGCCCTGATGCGTCTGAGCTTCATAATGAACAAACCGGCTGCAGCGGCTCCGGTCGGGAATGCTCCGACCGCTCAGCAGAATACAGGAGAGAAGCTTCGCTCGCCGGAGCCTTCCCGACCTGCGGAGCAACCTAAGCCGGTTCCTCCGGCTGAACAGCCTTCTGATGCTCAGCCTCGCGAGAGGAGAACGCGTGGAGCCCGTGGCGGAATGTCTCTGAAATCCGTCATGGAAGAACCTCAGGTGGCGGCAGCTGCAGTTCCTGCTGAAGCGGAGGTTCCGTCAGACGAGGTGCTGAGGTCAAAATGGCCTGATCTGGCAAAGAAGTATGGAGACAAGCCGCGTCTTGCCAGCATGCTTACGACAACCACATTGGACATTACTGAGGATGACGGATTCAAGACTGTCACATTCCGTGTCGTGAACGATGCCCAGAAGGATTGGGTGGAGTCCAAACTCCTGCACGAACTCGAAGGAAATTTCCGCAGTATCATAGGTTCCGGAAAGGTCTACCTGAGAGTTGCAGTCATGCCGGATGATGCACCGCAGCAGAAGAAGATATATATGCCAAGCGACCAGGCTAAGGAACTGATGTCGCAGAATGATGAGGTCAAGAATCTTGTCAAGGATCTTGAACTTGATATAAAGTAAAGAGGAAATGAAGTTACGTTGCGAAAATCTTGTTAAGAAATATGGCCCGAGAACTGTTGTCAAGGGCGTTTCGATGGAAGTGAGCCAGGGTGAGATTGTAGGTTTTCTCGGACCGAACGGTGCCGGCAAGACCACAAGCTTCTATATGATAACCGGTCTTATCGTTCCTAATGCAGGAAGGATTTATCTCGATGATGAGGAGATTACAGGTCTCCCGATGTTCAAGAGGGCGCAGAAGGGAGTGGGATATCTTGCGCAGGAAGCATCGGTTTTCCGTCACATGTCGGTAGAGGACAATATCATGTCAGTGATGGAGATGTCCAACCAGTTCACAAAGGAGGAAAGAAAACAGCGCCTCGAAGACCTTCTTGACGAGTTCAACCTCCACAAGGTGCGCAAGAGCAAGGGCATACAGCTTTCGGGTGGAGAGCGCCGCCGTTGCGAGATCGCACGCGCACTTGCCATCGACCCTAAGTTCATCCTTCTTGACGAGCCGTTCGCGGGAGTCGACCCTATCGCTGTAGAGGATATCCAGTACATTATCGCAAAACTGAAATACAAGAACATCGGTGTCATCATCACTGACCATAATGTCGGTGAAACTCTCGCAATCATCGACCGTGCATACCTCCTTTATGAGGGATCGATCCTTCAGAGCGGTACTCCTGAAGATCTTGCTGCAGACGAAGAGGTCCGCACAAAGTATCTCGGATCGAACTTCGTTCTGAAACGTTCGGCAGCCTTCCTCCGTGCAGAAAAAGGAGGTCCTCAGCGCATCAACACCCAGGCTGAGCATGACGCCGCTGCGGAAGTACCTTCCGAACCAGCTGAACAGACTGATCCGAGCGATCAGATGGAGCAGACCGGACAGACAGAATAACAGCTCAGAAACTGATGCATATAATCAAAGGCACGAATTCTTATGGATTTCGTGCCTTTGATGGATTAAATGCGGTTCAACGGCACGTTTCCCCTATGTTTTCGTGCCTTTGAATATTTGTGAACATACCACCCCGAAGGGGCGGTCACTACACAAAAGCATAAGAAGCTTCGCTTGCGCCCCTTCGGGGATTGACGCTTATACCGGAGTTCCGGCTATTTCCTATAGATCAAGTACTGGTATGGATCCAGATCGATAGCTGATTCCGCCACAACCTTCTGACCGGTCATCAGATCTGTTACTTCCATACCTGCAATGGCAAACGGAACATTGACGGTCGCTTTCTCGTTCTTGGTGTTGACCATTACAACAAGAGCCTCATCAATGGAATTGGTGAAGGTAAGCTTTGCCACATTACCGGTATTGGCAAGCTGAGGGGCTCCCACGCGCACATCCCTTGTGCTGTTGAATGCCTCCATTACCTTTATATACTCGTCGGTATATGCTTTGTTCGAATCCCATTTCATCACATTATTGTTGAAGAATGAGAGCGACTTGCTGTAGCCGACTTCCTGCGAGCTGTAGATAAGAGGACAACCCTCAAGCATTGTAGTCAGAACGAACGCAGCCATTGAACCCTTCTCTCCACCATAGCGACTGATAGGAGATTCCTCGGATGCAGTATCGTGGTTGATGATATATCTCATCCTTGTCTTTCCCTTCGGAACGTTCTTCATATCATTGTTGTATGAGTCGAAGATTGTCGAAACTCCTGATTTGCCGCCGAAGACATTCTCGAGAGCAGAAGGGAAGCTCCATGCATACATTATATCGAATCCCACCTCATAGATCCAGCTCTTGTCGCCCTCAGCAAGAAGGATGATATCCTGATTGAGTGTGCGGAGATATGCAAGTGCATCTGTCCAGAAATCCTGTGGAACACCCTCTGCGTAGTCGCAGCGGAATCCGTCTATACCTGCTTCTGTTACCCAGAATGCCATCGCATCCTTCATTGCCTTGCGCATATCCGCATTGCCAAAATTAAGGTCTGCAACGTCAGTCCAGTTGAAGCCAGGAGGAGAAATGACGTTTCCTGAAGCATCTGTCGAATGCCAGCCCTTGTTCTCAAGCCAAGGATTGTCCCAGGAAGTATGGTTGGCGATCCAGTCGAGAATGACCTTCATATCCATACCGTGGGCCTTGTTTACAAGATTCTTGAGGTCATCAAGAGTACCGTACTGAGGATGTACCTTTGTAAAGTTCTTGATGCAGTAAGGAGAGCCTATTGCCTTCAGCTGACCCTGCTCGCAGATAGGCATGAGCCAGATCACATCGACACCAAGGTCCTTGATATCCTCAAGACGGTCGTTGATTGCGTTGAGCTGGTTGCTTGTGGAGAAAACACGCGGATTTGCTTCATAAAATACATATGATGCATCTGGCTTTTCATTCGGATTACGTACCGGCTTCTTATCTTCCGGCTCCTTCTCAGTACAACTGACTGCGCCCATAAGGAGCGCAGTCAGCATAAAAATATTGAAATTTTTTAGTCTCATTTGATTACTCGATTGGAGTTACACCTTCAGCTGTTACAGTCAGGAAGTAATCCTGGTCTGCATATACATGATAATCCTTGAGCTGTACACCTTCTTCACCAACCTTGTTATTGAAGATAAGGTTGCATGAAGCGCCGAACTTGTCAGCTGCTACAGTGAACACCTTGTATTCCTTACTATTCACTGTCTCAGTTGTGAAGGTTGCACCAGGCCATCCACCGAAGGTTTCTCCATCACCCCAAGAATAAAGCTGAAGAAGATCCCAACCTGTCTGGTCGTCAACATATATCTTTACTGCAGGAGCCTCTCCAAGTTCCGCAGCTGTCTCACCTGCTACGATGAAGTTGTACCTTGCGCTTTTTACTGCTGGACAATCATACTGCTTCTTTGCATCTCCGTCAAGACCATTATTCATGATAGGATTATAGTCCAGTTCGTAAGCATCAGCAGTTGCATCAATACGGGCATAAACTACACCACCGAGAGTAACTTCTTTTTCGAGCTGAGTACCAGGCCATCCGCCAAAGATGTCAGAAGCTCCCCAAGCATAGATGAATGTAGTCTCATATCCGGTATTATCCTGTACATAAAAAGTCACTGCTACAGGCTCAGTTGGAGTCTCAGGATCTTCCGGAGTCTCAGGATCTTCCGGAGTCTCAGGCGCAGGAGTCTCATCTGCACTTCTGTCTGTAGGATCGATTGACACGCATGTAAGATCAGAATTTACAAGGAACGCATAGTCAACAACATCTGCGCTGAATGTAATTATTGGCTCCTGGTCACTAGGAATCTGAGTGCCGTCACCGTTGTTGAAGATGAGATGTTCCTCTTTGCCCTCAACATCAGCGATCGCATATTCGAAATATGTATAGGTAACATCACCGATTGTTTCTGTTCCAGCAGTTTCTGCACCTGGCCAGCTTCCACCGAGATTATTCTCTGTACCATACATGTAAAGTCTTACTGCTTCCCAGCCAGCCTGATTATCCACGTATACACGTATTGAATTCTCATGCTCCGGCATTTTAATCACAGGCTTGATAGGGTTGTCGATAACCTCACAATCCTTCTCATTGAAGATTCTGAAGAAGTGGTCAACAACATCTGCACTGAATGTAACAGGCATGTCAGCAGTCTGAACTCCGTTATCGTTGTTGTTGAAGATAAGGTTCTGACTCTTTCCTTCAACATCCTCAATAGCATACTCGAAGTATATGTATTCTACGCCAGAGATGGTTTCTGTACCTGTAGGCTGCATACCTGGCCAGCTGCCACCGAGGTTGTTCTCAGTACCCCACTGGTAAAGAGCGACTGCCTCCCAACCTGCCTGATTGTCAACATATACGCGGATAGTACCATCATGTACAGGAAGTGTCTCCACAACATCCTTTACAGGCTCGCCCCATGCTGATATGACAAGGCTGGTTCTCTGACCTGCTTCTGCATTTGAGGTATAGGTAGCCATCTCCTTCTTTGTTGTAAGGGACAGACCGGAGTTCTTTGAGTAGAACCAGAAGCCGTCAGCAAGAGAGGTTCCTTCTACAAATGTAGTAGGATCGAGATATACTCCGAAAATGTTGATGTTTACTGATGACTGTGTAAGACGCCACTGCGGATCCTCTACATATGACTCAGGCTCTGAGCCGTTGAATGCACCACAGATATAGATTTCGTCAGTGTCATAGACTCCGGTAGGGAGTGTCGCCTCGATCAAAATCTTCTGGGCATCTGTTTCGAATGCATATTTTCCCACCGGCTCTGAATCGCCGAGATTACATGCCGCAAAAAGTGCGACAAATGGCAAAAGCATCAAAAATTTCAAATACTTTTTCATGGTTTACTTTATTAATTAAAATGGTTATTTGTTCAAAAAATGATACTCGTTAGTAGTTAAAGGTATGGACTTTTTAAATCACTTCTTTCATAAATTACCCGATAAAGAAGTGACCGGTGGATTTCAATGGTTGAATGGTATATTTTTAACTTGTATCAGCAGAAATTATTTAAAAAACGTGAGTCTGATCTTGGCTCTGACGAGTTCTTGGCAAGCATCTGAGGTCCATATCCCTGTTAGGAGATTTGGGAAAATTTGCTACTTTTGCCATCGCTGCATGATTAATGAAACAATCAAATACACATTTTGCTATGAAAAAAACAATAACCATTTTGATGCTCGGGTTGTCGGTGCTGCTGTCTGCGGCAACAGTTTATGCGCAGCCTGAAGGTAACGTTGCCTATCAGGATGATCAGGTCCGGTTTACAGTAGTGACGGATGGTGTGATCCGTCTTGAATGGCAGCCTGAGGGCAGGTTTACCGACCTTGCTTCGTTTGTGGCTTCAGAAAGAGACTATCCGGCTGTAGACTTCAAGGTCCGCAGGAAGGGAAAGAACGTCGAGATAGCGACATCAAAGATGATCCTGACCTATAAGATGGGGACAGGAAAGCTGACAGCAGACAATCTTACCATCAAGGCTGCCGACGGCTTCTTTACATGGAAGCCGGGAATGCAGCAGAAGGAGAACCTTAAAGGTACATTCCGTACCCTTGACGGTCTTGACGGCGATCTCCAGACCCAGACATGGGTGAGCGATATGAAGAAGGGAGAGATACGTCAGTTCGAGGACGGAATCCTCGCGAAGGACGGCTGGACCCTTATCGATGAGTCTGAAAACCTTCTTTTTGATGATTCGGAGTGGGCGTGGGTGACCGAAAGAGAGAAAGGTGAGTGCCAGGACTGGTATTTCATGGCGTATGGCCACGATTACAAGGCTGCTCTCAAGGATTTTACGGTCTTTGCAGGCAAGATGCCGCTTCCGCCGCGTTTCACCTTCGGTTACTGGTGGTCACGCTACTGGGCATATACGGACAGAGAGCTGCGTACCCTCGTGGACAAGTTCCAGGCTTATGACATCCCTCTTGATGTCCTTGTGATCGATATGGACTGGCATTATACCGATGCCGGCAGAGGTGGATGGACAGGATGGACATGGAACAAGAGCATCTTCCCTAATCCTGAGAAACTCATGGATCATCTTGGAGACAAAGGCCTGAAGGTTACAATCAATCTTCATCCTGCTGAAGGCTTCGACCATTGGGAAGAGTGCTATCCGGCATTGTCAGAGAGCCTTGGACGCGATGCTTCAGACAAGAGCCGTATCGAGTGGATCAACTCTGACAAGAAGTTCATGACCAATATGTTCGAGCAGGTTCTCCATCCTATGCAGAAGCAGGGAGTGGATTTCTGGTGGCTTGACTGGCAGCAGCATATCTTCGATACAAAGCTTGAGAAACTGCATAACACATGGTGGATAAATTACGCCTTCTTTACTGACATGGAACGCAACGGCGACAAGCGTCCGCTTCTGTACCACCGTTGGGGAGGTCTGGGAAATCACCGTTATCAGATAGGTTTCTCAGGAGACGCGACCATCACATGGAAGTCTCTCGAGTTCCAGCCATATTTCACAGCTACGGCTTCCAATGTGCTCTATGGTTACTGGAGCCACGATATCGGAGGTCACCTCGGTGACAGCATCGATCCTGAAATGTATGTAAGATGGCTCCAGTACGGCGGTTTCAGCCCTGTAATGCGTACCCACAGTTCCAAGAACGGTGCCCTGAACAAGGAACCATGGGTATTCACTTCGGAGTATACGGATGCAATCCGTCAGGCAGTCCGCCAGCGTTACGATATGTCTCCGTACATATATACAATGGCTCGCAGAGGCTATGACGACGGTATCGCCCTCTGCCGTCCTATGTATTATGATTATCCGGAGGCTCCAGAGGCATACAGCTTCCGCAGCCAGTACATGTTCGGTGATGATATGCTCATTGCTCCTGTCACAAGCCCGGGTGTGGACGGTTTTGCTGCAGTCGATGTATGGCTTCCTGAGGGTCAGTGGTATGAACTTCATACCGGTGCCCTTATTGATGGCGGTGCTGTCGTGAAGCGTCATTTCGCACTTGACGAATATGGTATCTATATCAAGGCAGGCTCGGTTCTCCCATTCTATGGAGACGAGGTCGAAAACCTCAATGCCAATGACGAGGATGTTACCGTGACTGTATTCCCTGGTGCAGAAGGATGCTTCAGGATGTACGAGGATGCAGGAAATGACAAGAACTATGCGTCGGCATATGCATTTACGGAACTTTCCAACAGCTGGGATGGTTCTGTCCAGACTGTAAGGATCGCTCCTCGCGAGGGTTCGTACGAGGGTATGCCTGCTCAGCGTCAGTTCAAGGTAAAGGTTCTTGCAAGTGCAGCTCCTGCGGCTGTTACAGTGAACGGAGTTCCGGCTGAGTATGACTATCAGGACTTCTCGTTTGTCGTCGATGTACCTCAGACTGACTGCGCGGCAGAAAAGGTGATCAAGATCACATATGCCTCGGAGAATCCTTCTTTCGCAAACGGCATCATCGGTCTTTCACGTAGGATGGCACGCAGCATCGAGGCTCTCAAGTTCCGTACAGGTGTAGACCCTGTCGATGATCTTGCCATGCTCGGAACCATCAGTGAGGCAGCTCTTTATGATACTGAAAACGCTTCTTCAATAGTCGAGGCGTTCATGAACAATTACAAAAATCTGCCTGAGATTCTCGCAAAACAGCCACGCCTGAAGGAAGACGATATCAACTGGTTCCTTCAGCACTGCGGCTGGAAACTTTAAGTTGTCAGAAAAATTGCGTAATTTTGCTGGGTTGACTAAAGAAGGGAATCATGAGTTCATTTATTGTAGAAGGCGGGCACAGGCTCAGCGGTACGATCAGACCACAAGGTGCGAAGAATGAGGCGCTTCAGGTAATCAGTGCTGTTCTCCTGACAAAGGAGGATGTCACCATCTCCAACATACCTGAAATACTCGATGTCAAGAATCTCATCCTTCTTCTCGAAGGCATGGGAGTGAAAGTGACAAGACATGAGAAAGGTGTATATACCTTTAATGCAGCCCGGATCGATGCCGAGTATATCATGAGTTCGGATTTTGTATCCAAATGTGCCAAGCTTCGCGGTTCGGTGATGGTTGTAGGACCTCTCCTTGCGCGTTTCGGAAGGGCGTATTTCCCTAAGCCGGGCGGTGACCAGATCGGTCGCCGCAGGGTTGATACCCATATCCTCGGCTTCATGAACCTCGGCGCAGAGCAGGAATATGACACCGACCGCAAGGCCTTCTATCTTCATCTTCCGGATGGAAAGTCCCTCGAAGGAAAGTACATGCTTCTCGACGAGGCTTCGGTAACCGGTACGGCGAATATCGTTATGGCAGCGACCCTCGCCAAAGGAGTGACGACGATATACAATGCAGCCTGCGAACCATATGTCCAGCAACTCTGCCGCATGCTTGTGCGCATGGGTGCGAAGATTGAAGGCATCGGTTCCAACCTTCTGACAATCACAGGTGTGGATGCGCTTCAGGGAACTGAACATACCATTCTTCCGGACATGATCGAGATCGGTTCATTCATCGCACTTGCTGCTATGAACCGCAGTGCGATCACGATCAAGGACGTCGCTTATGAAGAGCTTGGAATGATTCCTGAGGTGTTCCGTAAGCTGGGTGTGAATCTCGAGCGCAGGGGAGATGACATCTTTGTTCCTGAGCAGGAGAGCTATGTGATAGATTCTTTCCTTGACGGTTCGATTCTGAATATCGCTGATGCTCCATGGCCGGGTCTTTCTCCAGACCTTCTGAGCGTCATCCTTGTTACCGCGACCCAGTGCAAGGGAAGCGTCCTGATCCACCAGAAGATGTTCGAGAGCCGTCTCTTCTTTGTCGATAAGCTGATAGACATGGGAGCTCAGATTATCCTCTGCGATCCGCACAGGGCTGTAGTCGTAGGACATGACCACAGATACCAGCTGCGCGGCGGTCAGATGTCTTCTCCTGATATCCGTGCCGGTATCGCCCTGCTTATCGCTGCAATGTCAGCCAAGGGTACAAGCGTAATCAGCAATATCGACCAGATCGACAGAGGCTACGAAGATATCGACATCCGTCTGAACGCCCTCGGCGCAAAGATCACCCGCAATGCCTGAACCTATTGCCTGCCGGGCATCGGGAACATCTGATCGATTACGTGCATCTCCAGCTTGAGTATGCTCTTGATCTGTCTGTTAGTAGCATTGTAATCGTAATGCATCTTTTTCGCCATTTCAAGCTTCTCTTTCGGGGCAAGTAATGACGGTTGTCTTGTTCCATATGTTTTGTGGCATACTGATGAAACGGCAGCATATAGTTCTTCATCAGTAAGAAAAACTGACTCATGCAATCTCTTGGCGATTTCCGTATATGATTCGAAGTTTCGGCTTATCAGGTGGAAATAGTGATGTGCATCTCTGAACATGTTTTCGGCAAGTGTGATGTCACATATACTTGAAGGAAGTATCATGTAATCATTCACGCGAAGGCTTTTGCTGTCAAAATCCATGTCGTGACTCCTGCAGATATG
>JAFVMQ010000043.1 GCA_017506825.1 Bacteroidales bacterium | reverse complement strand
TCGTCGCAGTGGAGAATGGACCCGACAAAGAAACTCGTCGTTCCAGAGGTCAACGGAGATGTGATTGAAGAATCAGACTACATAATCGCAAACCCCAACTGTTCGACAATCCAGATGCTCCTCCCGTTGTGGCCTCTCCACAAGGCATACAAGATCAAGAGAGTGGTGGTATCCACATATCAGTCAGTGACAGGCACAGGCTACAAGGCCATGGACCAGATGACTGCTGAACGCGAAGGCGGAAAATGGGGAGAATACCCTGCTGTCTATCCGCATCCTATCGATCAGAACATTCTTCCACATATCGACTCATTCCTTGAGACCGGTTACACAAAAGAGGAAATGAAGATGGTCAACGAGACCCGTAAGATCTTCGCTGACGATAGTATCGGAGTATCACCGACAACTGTCCGCGTACCTGTCCAGGGAGGACACTCGGAATCAATCAACCTTGAGTTCGAGAAGGATTTCACCCTCGAGGATGTACGCAGGATGATGGAGGAGATGCCGGGAGTAACTCTCCAGGACGATCCTGCAAACAATGTCTATCCTATGCCACTCTATGCATGGGGAAAGAACGATGTATTCGTGGGACGTTTCAGAAAAGACCCTTCGGTAAAGTATGGACTTAATTTCTGGTGCGTTGCAGACAACCTCCGCAAGGGAGCTGCCACAAACGCTGTCCAGATTGCGGAAAAGCTTATTGAAAAAGGCTTCCTTCCAAAGGAGTAATCCGGAAAAACAAAAAAAAACAAAGATGCAAAGCAACAAATCAAAATTGTTTTGCATCTTTGTTCTCGTATTCGGAATAATCATCTAAAACAACAATAATTATGAAAAAGATCATTTGGGCAATGATGCTTGCCATGGCAGCACTTGCTTTCGTTTCATGCGACAAACTTGGTCAGCAGAACAACACAGACCTGGGCGGTGAGGTAAACGGCGAGGAGAATATCGGAACCTCGGGCAAGCCTTCAGAAGAACTTCAGCCAAACGCTCAGAAGACAAAGATTTCAGAGGTGGGACAGAAGCTGATGGACAAGCTTCCTGCCGAAGATTGGAAGAAGTATTCGGAATTTGCAGAAGCTTTCGCAGAGTCGGTATACGTATCTGACTATTACGACTGGGGCACTATCGAGGAGTGGTTCGAGGGGAAAGGTGAAGGTGCTTATAAAGAAGATTATTCAGAAGTATTCAAGAACGGAACAGTGACATACAACGAGACTTATGAGCTTCTTCTTCTCATGTCAAACTTCGAGGCTCATTTCGACTGCACGGAAAACGGTGTTGTCATCAAGGATTATAAGGGTGGTACAAAGGCAACTTTCAAGCTCAACGGAAAGAATTATGTTGCCGAAATCAAGAGCCAAGGCAAAGTCACCAATGCAATCTATGTATATGAAGACTACGATGAATACAAAGGATATGACTACTATGATGAATATGGCAACCTCGTAGCAGAAAACGTTACCGAGATCTATAAAGACAAGGAGAAGTTCACTATCGGAGTTCCTGAGAAGATCCTCGTCTCACTTACTGAGAACGGCTCTCCTCTTATGGAGGTCGAAGCAGTCTTTGCGCCAAACTTCAGCAAGGATGGCATCGAGCTCACAACCGACAGTTTCGCCACTTCAGTAAAGATCAGCATCAACGGTTTCGAGATAGCTACAGACAAGACAGCATTCAACGCAGCTACAGGCAAGGCTGAGGCAAAGTTCGCATTCAGAAAGAATGGAGAGAGCATCTTCTCAACTTCTGCATCAGCAGACGTAAAGATCCGTATGGAAGAGAAATCTTGGGAAGACGAGTGGTACGACTCATGGGCAGACAGAACATATTCTGAGAAGCATACATATGAGTATGTTGTCGCTGACAAGGTCCAGAACATAACAGCAAGCCTCGACATCATCGGAGAAATCCAGGCTAAGGCTACATGTACAGACGCTCTCGAGGCTTACGAGTCGATCGACGCAATGTGGGAGGCTCTCAGCTCATATGACTATGAGACAGGATACAGCAAGACTCCTAACGAGTCTGAGGCGAGAAGACATCTCAACAACTTCAACTCAAAGATGTCCATCAACGTATACTACGACGGAGGTACCAACTCACAGGCTAAGGTAGAGTTTGAACTTGCATGCGACAAGTACGATTATTCATGGGGAACTGAAGAGTACTGGTATACAATCCCTGTAATCGTATTCAACGACGGATCGAAGTATAAGGTAGAGGAATTCTTCACAGAGAACGCATTCAACGAGCTTATCAACAGCTTCTATGAATTCTGCGAGTCTTATGACAAGGTCCTCGGATTCACAATGGAATATTAATATTGCATACTTTTAAAGCATATAGGCTTTTGATACTGTTTGCGTCTTTTGTCCTTCTGAGCAATCAGAAGGCAGAGGCGCAAACAGATTCTTTATATTACGATCTGGACAGTACGACTTTCATCACCGAAAAGCACACCTCCGCAATCAGGAGAATCAACCCTTATGTCACGGAAGTCGATATGTCCATGATCCAGTCTCTGCCCAAGATATTGGGCAATACCGACCCTGTCACATTCATCCGCAATCTTCCGGGTGTACAGACCGGCAGCGAATACGACTCCGGCATCCATATCCACGGATGTGACAATGCCCACAATGACATTTCCCTCGCAGGGGTGCCGCTATACGGAGTCAACCATCTCTTCGGTTTCTTCTCGGTCTTCAACCCGACCCATTTCAGCAAGATGAGTTTTTCGAAGAATGCCGAAGGAAACAGGTTGGGAGGCAGCCTGAGGATGGAACTTCCTGATACTCTTGCAAAAAGCGTTACGGGAGATTTCGCTGTCGGCATAATGTCATCCCAGGGTACATTGGGGTTGAAGGTCGGCAAAAAATCCCACCTCAGACTTTCCGCAAGGCAATCCTACATGAATCTGCTGTACGGAAGGTGGCTGCAGATCGAGGGAAGTCCGATCAAATACGGATTCGGTGACTACAACATCAGCTGGATGTCGGATGTTTCTTCAAGAGACCGGATATGGTTCGAAGGTTATTTCGGACAGGACAGGTCCCTTGTTTCCGAACACAAGTTCGCCGTAACCCTCAACCTCATCTGGGGCAATTATGCTGGAGCTTTGCACTGGAGGCATAAGGGAGACGAAGCAGTTCACCACCACACCCTGTTCGTATCGGGTCACAGCTCGCACGGAATGATTAGTCAGAACGAATCTTCGCTGACCTTGAATTCCTTCATCAACACCACCGGCTACAAGGGTCAGATCAACTGGAAGGATTTCAGAGGAGAAGTGGAAATGAACTTCCACAACATCCTCCCCCAATCTCCGGAATCAGACGGTCTGTACCATGTTGATTCAGAAACCCAGAACAGGCAGGATGCATTCGAAAGTTCGGTCTATGCCGGATACAGGAAAACCTTTAAGGAAAGGTGGAACATAAATGCCGGAGTGCGCGGATCATTGTATCTCGATCCCGAAAGCCAGTATGATCTGTCGATGTCGCCAGACATATCCTTGATCTACAATGCGTACCATCTGGGAAAGATAACAGCCTCATACGGATGGCGTCATCAGCATCTGTTTCAGACCGGGCTGTCCAACATTGGTCTTCCGGTCGAATTCTGGTTCGCTGCAGGAAAGTACAGCCCGTCACAATACTCGCAGCAGGCCGACATAGCTTATGATGTCAACCTCTTCAACGATGCTCTGGCAGTATCCGCAAACCTCTACTACAAAAGACTTTACAACCAGGTCGAATATAAGGGCGACATGTTCGACTTCTTCAGTTCCAAATATGACCTCGGTGGCCATCTTCTCAAAGGAGACGGATGGAATTACGGAGCCGATTTCATGGTCCACAAGCAGACCGGCAGACTCACCGGATGGGTCAGCTATTCCATCGGCAGGGCGCTCAGAAGGTTCGACAACGAAGGTTACACCGGCATCTATCCTGCAAGCCACGAACGCATCCACGAGCTTAATGCCGTATGTGCATATGACATTAGGAAATGGAATATTTCCGGTACATTCATCTACGCTAGCGGAACACCGTTCACAGCACCGGAATACTATTACATTTCTTCCGGACAGATCATAGCCAAGATGGGAGAACACAATGCATGGCGCATGCGCCCATACATAAGGATGGACTTGTCTGTAACCTATTCTTTCAACAAGGAAAAGGATAAGGAGAACGGCATCAACTTCTCTCTGTACAATGTTACCGGACGAAGGAACGACGTGATGTACCGTCTGAATGCAAAAGACGGGGTCTATTCGTACAGCAGGATGTCATTCTTCCTCCGCTGGGTCCCTTCAGTCAGCTATTATCATAAATTCTAAACGATGAGACGGTTATCTGCAATAGTATTGTTCATGCTTTTCCTGTGCTGCTGCGGCGACGAACTTGTCCTGCCGGAAAGCAGGCCCCAGGTTGTTGTCGAGGGCTGGATCGAACATCGTGGTTTTCCTGTGGTAATGGTTACGACTACGGTACCTGTCACTGAGTCAATCAAGAACATCAACGATCTGAAGGACCATGTCGTTAACTGGGCCAAGGTGACTGTGTCGGACGGAAAGAACGAGGTGGTCCTGTTCGGTCAGAAGAATGATGATTATTTTCCTCCTTACATCTATACCACCACCGCAATCCGAGGCGAGGCAGGCAGGACGTATACATTGAAGGTCGAGTACAGCAACAGGATTGTTGTGGCAAAGACCACCATACCGGAGCCTAAGCCGCTGGAATACATTAAGGTGGCAAAGGCAGAAAGCAAGGACAGCCTGTTTTATCTGATCGGCGGTATCAATGACGACCCCCGGACCAAAGACTATTACAAGGTATTTACAAAAGTCAGAAACAAGGACAGTGTCTATGTGTCTTCGTTCATGGGACTTACAGACGATGTCATCCTCGGGGAGAACAAGACGGAGATACCTATCAACAACGGCACCGGCAAGATAGATGAGCAGATGACAGAATATTTCACTGCAAATGATTTCATCCAGGTGCGGTTCTGTACCCTTGACAAGGAGGCATGGATGTACTGGAGCGACTTCGAGGTACTGCAGTCGCTCACGACAAATCCTTTCTTTCCCGTCTCGACTGAAATACGTTCAAATGTGAAAGGCGGACTCGGCTACTGGGCCGGATACGGTTCGTCATATTACAGCGTGTCCATCCCGGACTCGCTCAGACTTGGACGAGTACACGGAATGGACAGATGATTCCACTATCCGCTGTCAGAATGCGAAGACGATGATCTTCCACATTATCATTAACGAAGCTATTGTCTTAAGTCCTGTACCGGTGATGAAGCCGAGGAAAGAACCTATGGCAGCTTTAAGTGCCTGTGAGGATCCTTTGCGGGCATAGTAGAGTTCGAAGAGGAAGGCTCCAAGGAAAGAACCGAGGATCATTCCGACCGGTGTCAGGATGATTCCTGCTATCAGACCTACCATGGCTCCCCTTTCCGCATACTTGCTTCCTCCGGTAAGTTTGGTGAAGTACATCGGTACGATATAATCTATCACCGAAACCACAACCACAACTATTCCCCAGACTATCAGAGTCTTCATAGTCATTTCCTCCGGTCCCCATATATACAGGAGCAGAAGACCTACCCAGCTGACGGGTGTACCGGGAAGTCCGGGCAGAATACTGCCGGCTATGCCGATGATTCCGGCCAGAATCGCCAGAACTATTATCACTGTTTCCATTTGTCCTTGTTTTTGAATCCTGTTCTGTTATCGGGGATGGGTATTCGGGGACTAAATCCCTCCCACTTCGTGGGCCCCTCCCGTTCACAATGGCCACGGGCGGCCATGGTCCCCGGATACCCATCCCCGATAACAAACGTTACTCCTGAGCCATTATCGCTTCAATATCAGCGGAGGTGATAGGGAGACGGTGAGGGCCGAGACGACGGGCTCCGTCTGCTGTCACGAGAACATCATCCTCGAGACGGATACCGCCGAAATCGTAATAACCTTCAAGCTTTGCATAATTCACGAATCCTTTGTCGGTTCCTTCCCTCTTCCACTGCTCGATGAGCGCTGGAATGAAATATATGCCAGGCTCGTCTGTAATGACATGTCCCGGCTTGAGGTTGCGCGCCATACGCAGATTTCCCATGCCAAGAAGCGGAGAACGCTGACGCTCGTCTCCGTAACCCACATAGTTCTCGCCGAGATCCTCCATATCATGGACGTCCATACCCATGTTATGTCCCAGACCGTGCGGCATGAAGAGGCCTGAAATGCCGCATGCGACCATCTCGTCCACATCTCCGCGTACAAAGTCGAGAGTCTTCAGCTGCTCGAGCATATAGCGGACGGTCGCACAATGCACATCCCAATATGATGTGCCGGGCTTGGTCAGGGTGAACGCAAGTTCGTTAGCCTTCTCCACTATATCATATATCTCTCGCTGCTTTGTAGTGAACTTTCCGCTGCAAGGATATGTTCTGGTAAAGTCTGAAGCATAGTGGGTATTGCTCTCCGCACCGGCATCAACCACGAGAAGACGTCCCGGAGTTATGATCTGATGGTGAGAATGGTTATGGAGGGTTTCGCCGTTCTGGGAAAGGATTGTTGTGAAAGACGGTCCCCATCCCTTCGAATATGTCACACCTTCCATACAGCCTACTATATCCTGTTCCAATACACCCGGCTTGCAGCCGCGACGTGCTTCGGTATGCATCAGGTAGCCGATCTCGCATGCCTTGTCGATCTCAGCTATCTCGCATTCCTCCTTTATCAGACGCAGAGCCACGACTGCCTTTACAAGCTCTTCTGATGCTCCTCCGGCAGCAACAGGAGCTACCTTGCGGACAGCGGCATTGGCTATGCCTGTAAGTTCAGCAAGCTTCATCTGGTTGTAATATCTTGCAGGAGGGAGGAAATGGACAGGACGTCCTGCCGCAACAGCTGCTTCGACAGCCTTGTCGAACTCTGCCAGAGGAAGAGTCTTTGCGCAGCCTATAAGCGCACCCTTCGATGCTACTGAAGGCTGAGGACCCATCCAGATGATATCATCTATATCGACATCGTTTCCATAAAGGCATTCGTCTGCACTGTCAAGGTCGATGATGGCTGCAAACCAAGGTTCATCCACACCCCAGAAATAAAGGAAGTTACTGTCCTGACGGAACTTATAGTCGTTTCCGCGATAATTGGCAGGAGCATCTGCATTACCGAGGAATACAGCAATACCGCGATTGCCTTCATTTGTCATTGCCGCCATCTGCGACAGCAGGGCGCGGCGACGGTTCTGATATACGATGGATTCAAACATAGTCTTTACTTTTTAATGCGTAACTTTCAAAGTTAGCATTTTTTCGTTAAGTTTGTACATATTAACCCGCATATATAAACACTAATACCTACCTGAACATGAAAAGAATCCTTTTCATTGCCGCAGCACAGGTCATGTGGGACTATTTCAAGATGTTCTCACGCGACCCGCAGACCAAGAAGCTTATCTATCACGGAAAATAACATCATAACCAACTATGAAACGACTTTTAACCATCCTGGCTGCCCTTTCTGCGGCAGCAGTTCTCAACGCACAGGAATACAGGCTGAACGAAAAAGGATACTTCAACTATGAAGGTATCGACGCCATGGCATTTGACGACTTCTACCCGGAAGGTCATCAGG
>JAFVMQ010000042.1 GCA_017506825.1 Bacteroidales bacterium | reverse complement strand
GAGTTGATCTCAGCCCACCAGCCCTTAGGAGCGGCCATCACAGTGATGTCCTCGATGCCTGAAGACTTGATAGCTACGACCTGAGTACCCTCAGACTCGAAGTAAACCTTACCTGCGCGGATCTCGAAAACGATCTGCTCAGGCTTCTGGATAGTGAACTCTGCATCGCCAACTTTGATTGTTACGCTGTCACCATTGTCAACAAGAGATACCTCAGGACACTCATGGTCACATGGAACATACTGGCATGGAGGGCACTCATGATTGCATGGCTCGCAATCACACTCGGCAGCAAGAATGATGCTTGTTCCGTTCCATGTCTTGCCACCATCAAACGAATACTGAAGTTCGTTGTTGTCAGCTACCTGGAACTTGAGAGTGTAGAGAGCATCAACTCTTGCGGTAAGAGCCTCAAGCTGGCTCTTGAGAGTCTCAAGATTCTTGAGACGCTGATCGATACCTTCAAGTTCGCCCTGGACTTCTTCCAGTTCATCCCAAAGAGCAGAGTCATCGTAGCACGATACTACGAGTGAAGACGCAGCAACAAGCATCATGACACTTGTGCAGAAAGCGCTAAGGCTTTTCATAATCTGTCTTTTCATAATAATTAGGATTTAGTTAATAAAAAATGTTTATAAAAACTTTGATAAGTTTATTCTATTCCGAATATCTCCTCAAGAGTCTGGGCCTTTCCGTCCTTGCAGATGAGGTGATACATCTTGTATACCGGATCTCCGGCATCGTCACGACCTACGGCTATACATGCAGCAATGACTGTCTGATCGCCGGCCCAATCCTGTGAAGTGTCGCTTTCAGTGCGCATACCACCGCCGTTGTTTTCAAAGCCGCCTGCTACCCATTCATAGATTCCGTTATACCAGTCCTCGTAGCTGTAGCCGGAATCCTTGATGTTGTTCAGATGCCCCTGATTGATGCCAGGCATATGCGCAGAAAGGTCAGAAACTTCATCTGTATAGCAGTAGAGGAAGTACTCAACGTCATGGTCTATTGTATATGTCACAGTCCAGTCATACGGATGATTCTCTGCCGGAACAAGATCCATGACAATTGTAGGATCCGGACCTACCTGAACCTCAGATGTCCTGATCGTACCGAAATACATTTCGCTGACATTTCCGTCAAAGTCCTCGGCACACATGAAGAGGGTATAGTCTGTATCAGGAGTCATTCCTGTCCAGACAAGACCGTCCCTTCCGCTTGCCACAGTAGACCATGAATTCACGAGCATGCTCGGCGAATTGCCAGGGAACATGAATTCCATCCACTCCTCCCATGTATTTGTCTCGTCGAGACCAGGATTATTGTCAGCTGTCATATACTGGACATGTACCATGGAGATCTCAGAAGGGTCATAAGTGATCGTACCTCTGAACTGGGTTCTTCCAGGATTATCGACAACAAGTTTGAGGCTCTCGAAATGAGCAGGAGTTGAAAGATTCCTCTCATCAGTGGTGAAAGGCTCTGAAACCTGGACTTCGTTAAGTACCTGAGCACCATTGCGTCCCACATAGATCACAACATATGTTTCGCCAGGAACAAGTACGGCGTTTGCCATCTGCATTCCCGGTGCATAGCCTACAGCATCAAGTCTTACGACAGCGCCGTTTCCTACTGCCTCCTCGGCATCAGCATCCCATACAAATTCAGGATTGTGGCAACCGAAGGCGTAATCTCTGAGATAACGTCCAAGATCTCTTTTTTCCTTGGCAGTCATCGACGCAACAGTCTCTCCATATGAAGCAGGGAACACATTGTAGAAGAGTGTCTGGCAATCCTTTGTAAAGTTCACATCGAACTCGACATATCCCGCTGCAATCCTGTCCTCAACGATGTCGACTGAAAGTTCTGCCTCTGGAAGATCTTCCGGAGTCTCCTTGAGGTGGAAGTCCTGACGCGAGAAATCGACCTGAGGTGTAAGGTTGGCATCAACCGCCACTGCAACTGTCGTACTCATGACAGTTGGATCTGCAGAATCACCATAATTTACGGAATACGACAAAGACTCCGGATTGTTCGGATCGTCCGGTACTGACGGAGCAGTAACGCGGGTACGCACGAAATCACGGAACATTGTCTCTCCGAATGTGTCGATATATGCGTCGATCTCATTCTGGAGCCAGCCGAAGAAATAAACGGCAGCAGCGTCCGAATTGAGAATATGATTCACTGTAAACATACGATAGCCGGCATTCACCTCGATGTCGCACTGCGGGTCACCGATAAGCGGCTGGCTTGTAGTATGGACATAGCAGAGGGTAAGATCCTCCTGTGTAACACTGCTGATCGAAGGCTCGACACCAGCAACTACTGCAATGATATATCCGCAGTCAGGAATTGCGATTGCAGATGCTGCTGCATAGGAAGTATTCATCCAGTCATATTCTATCTGGAGGAAGTCTTCCGGATTGTCAAAGTCCTCGATAGAGAAAGCATATCCGCCACTTCCGCTCTCATTGAAAAGATATTCGCGGATACGCTCGTTCACTGCCCATGACTCAGCCGACTGAAGAAGACCCGAGTCCTTGTCATTGAGGAGATCGTTATAAAGTCGCGCTATAGGGAATACATCCATCTTGAATGACTGGACCATAGCTCCCGGACGAAGTTCGAACACGAAGTTCCTGTCTCCGACTTTGGTAACCTCGATTGTAACACCTACCTCAGAGCCTTCAGCAAGAAGGTTTCCTGCTTCCAACGGGAAGTCCTCATAGAACGGGAATTCGAACTGCTGAGGCTTGTCAGTATTACCCTGACCTCCCTGATTGCCCGGATTGTCACCGGTCTCATCTCCGTTTCCGTCACCGTTCTCATCTCCTGTTCCAGGATCTACCGGTGTCTCGATTTCATCCTCTTCATTGTCTTCTTCTGGCTGCGGTTTTTCACAAGCCACAATACCAAAGGTAAGAAGACCTGCCAATAAAAGATTAAAAGTTTTTCTCATAGTATCTATTCTATAATCATTTCAAAGCATATCCTGAATCTCCGCCATCAATCTCGCAAAGATTCATATTGTTCACATATCCGTTCTCGTCAAGCACGAGTGCATATATCTCTGTATTCTCCAGCACCCACTGACCGTCAAGATCGAATGACCATGTATCCGAAGCCTCGTTACCTGCTGCAATGATGCCGTCCGAAGTCAGTTTCTCACCAGTAAAGGTTCCTGAATAATCAGTCACGACCTTACGGACCACATGCCTGTGGAGATAATCAGCCTGACCTTCCGAATAAAGAGGAGTCTTCTGCATGGACTTGATCTTATCCTCGACAACCAGCACTACCACACGATATGCAGAAGTCTTCTCAGAGGCAACCTTTACAGTCACATCAGCCTTGCCGCCTGCGAGGACTGACGAAACAGCAACTCCGCAATGCGGTGTGAATTCCTCAAAGGAAGCGATCAGACTTGGCTGAAAATCGGAAATTCCTTCCGAGGTCAAGATACCTGACACCCTGAGGTCTGTGGTAAATGAAGGGTACGCCAGATCGTCAAAAAGATTGAAGACATCCTGGGTCTCCGGTATGGCAAGATCGTCATCTCCTTCAAGATCGGAATGGAATGCGCATATGTGGATGTTTTCCTTGTACTTCGCCATGGACGGCTTGGACAGGACTCCCATCATCTTGTCGTATCCCTCGGGACAGTTGATGCACCAAGCTCCAGTAAACTCTATCACAGACACATGTCTGTCATACTTTGACTCAACCTGTACCGCTGTGTTTATGGTATTGACAGTCACACGGTTGGACTCAAGTTCATTGTATACAGCATAGAACTGGACCTCACCTTCATTTTCAGGAGTGTATACATTACCCCGAAGCTCAATCGTGCTGAGGACCGAGTATATCACTGACTCCGAAGTCACATCGACACCGTTATATGTCACGGTAAAGACCGCCTGAGTCTCAGTCGCGAGATCGATCTCTGTATCGCTGACAGAAAGTTCAGGCAATGAGGCATCATCTATATTACCTGAACATGCAACAGCAAAAACTGCAGCAGCAAGGAACGAAAATATTTTATTTACTGTCCTCATATCATTCAGAATAAACATATGATACACTTTCACCAACTTCGCAATCGCAGACATTGTTTGCTGTCCAGTTATAGCCTCCATCCTCGGATGTCATGGCAGCAACTATCACTCTCATGTTCTCTGCATTCCATCCGTCCGGAATGGTCACTGACTTTGACGCCTTCGCCTCTACACCTACCGTAAGCGGCAGATTGTCATTGATCTTGTCACCGTTGGCTCCTGTCAGCACATCACGCACCACATTATAATGGATATAGTCGGAATTCTGACCGTTCTGCTCATAATCTCCCGTAGCAGGGATATCATCCTCGACGAGGATTATCAGATAACGGAAAAGAACAGGCCTGTTGGATGTGATTCCCAGGTCTATGTCAAGCTTGGATGCAGAAGGGTCAAAGGCTGTGCTGACAGCAACTCCGCAATATGTCTCATAAGCATTCTGTTCTGCAACAAAGCTTTCGGTAAACACACTGCCTCCGGTATATGAATCTTCCCTCATATTCCAGAAGAAGGCAGGAAGACCTGTGAAGCCTCCCAATGCAGACTGGAATTCATATGTCTCCGCAATGGTCATCGGATCGGGAATAGTCATATCGGCATGAAAAGCAGCTATGGAAATGATTCCCGGATTCTCTGCCTGAAGATCCTTGAGACCTCTTGCAGCACGCGGACAACTGTTGCATCCGGTAGAAGTAAAGAGAGTTCCGAGATACCTCCTCTGATAATTCTTTTCCTCGCCGACGAAGAACTGTTCGGCCTCCACAACTACGTAATTATCTGAGAAATGATTGCCGCCGTAATAATACTTTGCCTTGAAGGTATACTTGCCAGACGTAACTGTCGAGAACTTGTTCGCTCCGTATGCCATGTACTTTTCTTCGCCGTTGTATTCCCTGACCAGCTGAAGAGTCTTCGCGTTGCTGACATCCTCGCTGCCGAACATTACGGTAAAGGTGACTTCCTCATTTCCGTCAGCCGCGATTTCAGTCTTGTCAGCAAAGATACGGAGCACTCCTTCCGGAACTTCCTCCATCGGGTTTCCGGCTGGCGCATCAGGCTCCTGAGCTTCCGGATCCACTGTACCCGTACAAGCAGCAAAAGCAAGAAGTGCCAAAAAATATGTCAATCTCCTAAGCATATCAGTCGTTCAATCTATAATCAACAGACTTTCCGTAACCGCAGGTCACTATATTGTCCATCACTGAGCCATCCGCCGTCTTGCGATGGGCATAAACCGCAACATAGTAATTCTCAAGATCAGCTGCCGAAGGCACTGATTCGCCGAAATCGAACGTAAATGTCTCGGAAACCTCTGCTCCTTCAGCCACTTCCTCCCCTTTGTAGTATCCGATGAATGACTCTGAAAGCGCTACAACCACCTCGTCATACACACCTGAATCATCGAGAGAATATCCTCCAAGATAAGTCAGACCGTCTCTCAGAACCGCGCAAGCCATGTCATAATCACCGCCTGTACTTGACTTCATTGTCGCCGAGACCTTCAGTGCAGTACCTTCTACCGCAACAGAATTCACTTTGATACCACATGTTGCCGGAGACTCCACCCGACGGTTCATTATCTCCGCTTCAAGGTCGGTTGTGTTTGACGAACCAGTCTTCGCATGTGCAAGGTCATAGATAAGCGTAGGCCATCCTGAACCACCGAACCAGCTCATCATGTATGAACCCAAGTCAGTACCGCTGACATAGAGAGAGAACGGATCTTTCTGCCCCTGGAAGTCTCCATGGATTGCAAGAACAACCGAATGGTCCTTGGCATCATCCGATATCTTGTGGAGATTGTCGGCAAGATTAGGACATGCCACACAATACACGCTCGTACATTTGAAGAGTCCCACATTTCTGTGGAAGACCTCATATTTCGACCTGTTCACAGCCTTTACCTGAACAGTGTTGTCGGATGCCTTGCCCTTGAACTTCGCGGTGAACTCATATGTTCCGTTTGCAATGAACGCAGTCTTTACATCCATCCTCGGCACACGTACACCCTGATCTGATACGATATTGATGCTCTGAAGAGCATTCTTGTCGAGAAGCAGGTCACGATCGTATGCATCCTTGAGGGAAAAGGTCACATAGTCCTCTCCGCTGGCCTCCACCTCGGTCTTGTCCACAGAAAGTGTGAACGGTGCGGTATATTCGTCAGGTATTTCGACTGTATCGTCTGTAACGTCAATCGTACCTGAACATGCAGCTGCCAGAAAAAGAGAAGCCGATATGTATAAAAAG
>JAFVMQ010000041.1 GCA_017506825.1 Bacteroidales bacterium | reverse complement strand
AATCCGGCGCTTAATCCCGAAAAGTCCCTCGCAAGAAGAAATCTCGTGATCTCAAGAATGGAGCAGAACGGCTTCATTACCAAGGAAGAGGCAGACTCCATCCAGCAGATTCCGATAACCCTTTCATATCAGGTTCAGGACCACAATGCCGGTATCGGACCTTATTTCAGGGATATGCTTCGCCGTACCATGAATGCAAAGGAACCTAAACGTTCGTCTTATGCCCAGTATGAGGATTATGTAGTGGATTCGCTCCTTTGGGCAGATGACGATTTCTATGGATGGCTCAACAAGAACACAAAGGCTGACGGCTCGAAGTACAATCTTGACAGGGACGGTCTCCGTATCTATACGACCATCAACTACAAGATGCAGAAGTATGCGGAAGAAGCAGTAGCCGAGCATCTTGGTCAGGATCTTCAGAAGACATTCGACCGTCATATCAGGTGGAACAGGAACAAGCCGTTTGCTACAGATGTGGATCAGAAGACGATCGACCAGCTGATGAAGCAGGCACGCAGATGGAGCGACCGCTACCGTATAATGAAGGCGAACGGATCCTCTGAAAGCGAGATCAGGAACAGTTTCTCGGAACCTGTGAAGATGCGCCTGTTCTCATGGAACAAGCAGGGTTATGTAGACACGGTGATGACTCCTGACGATTCTATCCGCTATTACAAGGCCCATCTCCGTGCGGCATTCATGGCAATCGAACCTAACACCGGTCATATAAAGGCTTATGTCGGCGGTCCTAATTACCGCTATTTCAAATATGACAACGTACGTCAGGGTAAGCGTCAGGTAGGTTCGACCATCAAGCCTTTCCTTTATACTCTAGCCATGCAGGAAGGTATGAGCCCATGCGACAAGGTCGTGAATGTGCCTCAGACCTTCATGGTGGGTGATACAACGTGGACTCCTAAGAGTACGGACAAGGATGAGTGGATCGGTCAGACAGTTACCCTGAAATGGGGTCTCACCAAAAGTTCGAACAACATTTCCGCATATCTGATGAAGCAGTATGGACCGGAGGCGATGGTCGAGATGATGAGGAAGATGGGTATAGGCTGCTATCTTGACGCGGTAAACCCTCTTTGCGTGGGTTCTGCAGACATTTCGGTTTATGAGATGGTTTCAGCCTACAACACATTCCCTTCCAAAGGTGTCTATGTCGAACCGATATTCGTGACAAGGATCGAGGACAGCATGGGTAACCTTCTCGGTGAGTTCAACAACAAGAAGAAGGAGGCGATCAGCGACTATACCGCCTATCTGATGGCAAACCTGATGCAGGGTGTCGTCAACAGCGGTACAGGTATCAGGCTGAGGGCCAAATATGGTCTAAAGGGCGAAATTGCAGGAAAGACAGGTACGACCAACGATCAGTCGGACGGATGGTTCATCGGATATACCCCTTCGCTTACAGCCGGAGTATGGGTCGGTGCGGAGGACCGTCAGGTGCATTTCGAATCCCTCACTCTCGGAGGAGGATCGAACATGGCTCTTCCTATATGGGGTATCTTCATGAACAAGGTCATCAAGGACGGCACATTGGGCGTCTATGAAACAGACCGTTTCGTCCAGCCGATGGGTATAGAGCTTAATCTCAGCTGCGACGGCAGTGACGCTGATGCGGTGGTGAAGGCGGAGGACGAAGAGGATTATTTCTTTGAATAACAGTATTATGAAATCAGTAGTGGTTATATATGGCAGCGATTCTTCAGAGTGGGAAGTGTCGGTGCGCAGCGGTGAGTTTACCGCGTCTCAGATCGACGGGACAAAATATGATGTTTATGAAATGTTCGCCCGTTTCGGCAGCTGGTCGATAGTGGCTTACAGGAAGAATGGTGGCGAAAGGATAGTCATACCTGAGCAGGAGCGTCCTGTGGTGGATAAAAGTGATTTTTCTGCAGTCATCGACGGGGAAAAGGTGAAATTCGACTATGCATATATAATGCAGCACGGTACTCCGGGAGAGAACGGTCTGATGCAAGGCTATCTCGAAATGATCGAAGTTCCTCACAGCGGATGCAACGCCTTTGTCGCAGCTGTCACATTCGACAAATACTCATGCAAAAGCTATCTCAAGGATGTGGATTTCGTAAAATGTGCAGATGATATCTTCATCCGCAAAGGCGAGCATACCGAAGGAATGGCGCAGAAGGCTGTCGAAAGACTCTCTCTTCCTATGTTCGTAAAGCCGACTGACGGCGGCAGCAGTTTCGGAGTCACCAAGGTAAAGAAGGTAGAGGATTTCGATGCGGCTGTCGAGGCAGCTTTTGCTGAGGGAAAGACCATCATGGCCGAAGGTGCCATCGTAGGTCGCGAACTTACATGTGCAGTATATTTCAATGGTCATGAGAATGTTGCACTTCCTGTCATAGAGATCATTACGGACAATGAGTTCTTCGATTACGAGGCAAAGTACAACGGTCACAGCCGCGAGGTCTGCCCTGCGCAGATTCCTGACTCTCTCCGAGATGAGATCCAGGAGGTTTCGAAGAAGATATATGCCCATCTGGGATGTTCCGGACTTGTGCGTGTGGATTATATCGCTTCTGAGGAGGGACTTTACTTCCTTGAGGTAAATACCATTCCGGGCATGACTTCGGCTTCGCTTGTGCCTCAGATGGTTCGTGCTGCCGGTCTCTCGATGACTGACTTCCTTAATACGATCATAGAGAATTCTTAATAGGAATAGAATTGCTGTTAAAAGAACTGATACTAAAAGGAACTGAGACCATTTCATCGTTGTACCATGATAGGGAAGCGAAGGAAATGGTCTATGCTTTTCTGGAACATCAGCTGGGTACGAAGAGGCATACGCATATAGTCGAGCCTATGTATGAGGTGGCTGACGACCAGGCAGAGGGTGCTTTGTCGGCATTCCTGCGTATGGCTGCGGGTGAGCCTCTGCAGTATGTGACCGGCTTTGCCGATTTCTACGGCCGCCGGTTCCGTGTCACTCCAGATGTCCTCATCCCCCGCCCCGAAACCGAGTTGCTTTGTCGCAATGTGAATGAGCCATCGGAACATTCGGCAACCATTCCCACGATTCTGGATCTATGCACGGGGAGCGGGTGCATTGCCTGGACATTGGCATTGGAAATGCCCGGGGCAGAAGTTACAGCGGTGGATATCTCGGACGGAGCTCTGGAAGTGGCATCTTCGCAGGATTTCGCTGAGGAGACCGCCCGAACTGGTGCTCTCCCGCCGGTTTTTGTCAAAGCCGATGTTCTTGCCGGACCTTCTGCATCCGGTATTGCCGGTCCGTATGATATCCTTGTAAGCAATCCTCCGTATGTGATGGACAAGGAAAAAGCCCTGATGCGCTCCAATGTCCTTGATCATGAGCCGCATCTTGCTCTTTTCGTATCTGACGAAGACCCTCTGGTATTCTATCGTGCCGTTGCTGACTGGGCCCGGACTCTTCTGAAGCCGGATGGTTTCGGAATCGTAGAGATCAATGAAGCACTTGGTCCGGAGACATCCGAAGTTTTCCGCAAGGCCGGTTTCTTCCGCACGGAAATAATCAAAGATCTCTCCGATCGTGACCGTTTTGTCAGATTCAGCAGGTCTTGAAGCCATCAATCCGCTTGATCAAACATGAGAATTAGTTTGATTTTTCTAAAAAATCAAACTAATTTTTGATACCATTTCGCCCTTAGAGATGCCTCTGAGGGCGATTTTTAAATTTATCCGTAGACATTTTGTTTCTACGGATAAGTGTCCGGAACTTTGCATCGTAAAAATTGTAAAGTATGAAACGGATATCTTTATTCTGCAGAATGATCTGCATTTCAATGACCCTCGCCTTGGTTTCATGCGAGGTGGTGGACAATGTTGCAAAATCCTCGGAGGGTGAAGGAGATACCACATATGTCGATCTTGAAAAAGTCGCCGGAATACTTGCCGCCGTGCCCCTCATGCAGACCCATCTTGACGAAGTCCATGATGCTGTTTCTTCTTCTTCCGGCAACGGTTATGACGAAGAATACACGATGCGTCATCTTTTCGGTAATCCCGGAGCAGGTGTAGGCGACAAGGATGTAAGGTCCGGTTCGGAGTATACCGACCCTTTGTGGAAACTTATCGACAGGCATGTGAGATCGATAGCAGCTACCAAAGCTTCCGGAATAGATGATCCGGACATGTTTTTAAAGATGCTTACCGAGTCAGATGTACAGATATACTGGCCCTATTCGGAGCAGTGGAACGGCAAAGACATGCCAGTGATCACCTTCGATCCGGAAGACGGAGCCAGGACTAATACAGGATACAGGATAAAGGTTGAACATGATGGTTCCCGCCATGTGGAGAAAGTGGTAGTGGATGAAGCGACGGCAATGGAGGTGCCGGTCTGGGTCGTGAACAGGAATACCGATTCCGGCTACACCTCCCTGGAGATGTTGAGAAGGGAAGATCCGGCATGGGGAGAAGGAGGCGGCGCCATCATTATCAATCCTTCCAAAGACAGAACAAGCCAGGTCAAGTCAGGCAGCGGGATGAAGACCCTTGTCCTGAAGGAATTCACTATGAACAGGAATTATGATTCATGGTTCGCCGGAGCGTCCGAATTCTTTGTCAAGATAGGCTATCTGGACAATTTCACTGCCAGCACCGAAGCAGAGATGCGTCTGTACAATCCGATGGTGACAGACTTCATGATAGTTGTCAAGCGTAATCAGGTTGGTGTTCCTCAACCATTCAACGCCATACTTGTGACCGACTGGTCTGATCAGGTAGAGTCGTGTGCATTCATGATAACAGAAGATGACGGGGGCACACAGACCGAGTGGACAAGCAAGGCAAAGGTTTTCGTTGCAGGAAAGAGCTATGGGGTTGAGATTACCATACCTTTGAACATCAGGGATGATGTCGTGTGGAGAGGGCAGCTTGCCAGCAGGTGGTTTGAGGAAAGCAAGGATGAAGCCTGGCCGTTCGGAGATGTTGAACTGACCTTTGATATACTTTAGGCTTCAGTAAGAGTCATCTCGCAGTTTCTGCAGTCGAAATGAAGGGCAAACCTCTGACCGTTATTCAGAAGGAAGAGAGGACCGCTGTCTTTGCTTCCGTGGTGTTTCGGACACATTCCGAGTTCATATCTGATGCAGTAGCGCGTTCTCATGAGTTCTGCATTCCTGCAGTGTGTGATTTCATATGCGGCTTCAACCTTTTCGGTTCCGCATTCGCTATAGACGGTTTCAGCTAACCGGTTTAATATGTTGTTTTTGTATGTGGCCTGCTTGTGAGGAACTGTTTTTTTGTCTGATTCAGGTTTTTTCAGAGTCCTTATGAGCAGGTCTTTTCTTCCGCATGGAAGTGCATCGATCTTTTCTGCCAGTTCTCTTCTTATGGCGTTGATTGCAGATGCGCTCATGAAAGGAAGTCCCTCGGAGCATGAAATGCCGGATACTCCGAACGAATATCCGGAAGTTGTCTTGGACATCTGGCCGCGCAGCATTTCGAGCATCCTTTCCGTATTGTTTGCGGTCTGTTCTCCTGCTTCCATGACAGTCGACACCTGCCTTCCGTCTTCGCTTTCAGCCTTGACCTCGAGTTTCCAGAAGCCGTCATCGGTAAAAGCATTCAACGATACATCTACAGATATTGTGCGGGTACAGCCCTGTCTTTCCAGTTCTTTTTCAAACGCTGCATTTATGTTCCTATACAACCTTGCTCCCGCAAATGCTTCAGGTACAGCCTTGCTTCGGATTGTGTTGCCTTCGCAGATGTCTCCCCTGAACCCTGCCACAGAGCCGTCTTTTGCGACAAATGAGAAGCCGTCTCCGTTATTAAGTCTGATGCCATTGATGACCGGACGGATGGTAATGACTGATCTGTCACGGTTGAGAGCCGCGATTGTTCCGATTTCTTCCCCCATCGACTTCGCGGCATCCATTGCAGCCCATCTGCCCCTCTTTCCGTCGAGATAAAGCTCCGTGTAGCCTCTGTTGAATGTCTTGGCTGTATCCGGAACAAAACCTCCGGTAACTTTTCCGAAAGAGGCTCGCTCGTATCTTTCAGGCATCTTTCCGATAAGATCGTCAAGTGCCGTTGAGTAGTCCCTCACGACATTCTTTACATAGGACATGTTCTTAAGCCTGCCTTCTATCTTGAAAGAAGATATTCCGACCTCTGCAAGTTCCTCTATCCTGTTCTTGAGATTGTAGTCCTTCAGAGAAAGAAGGGCCTTGTCTTTGATCAGAACCTTTCCGGAAGCATCGACGAGATCATAACGCGATCTGCAGGCCTGGATGCATGCACCTCTGTTCGCGCTTCTTCCTGCTATCTTTTCGGAAAGGTAGCATTGACCGCTGTAGCATACGCAAAGCGCTCCATGGACAAAGAATTCCAGTTCGCAGCTGACAGCCTTACGTATGGCTCTTATCTGGTCGAGAGAAAGTTCCCGTTCGAGTATCAGTCTGGAGAATCCAAGGTCTTCGAGGAAAACTGCCTGTTCGGGAGTTCTGATTGCGCATTGGGTAGAGGCGTGAAGAGGGATGCGGAAGTCTTCTCTGATGTTTCCGATACCTTTCCGTGCCATTTCCAGCACTGCAAGATCCTGGATTATCAGCGCATCTGCACCAGCCTCCTGGACATCCAGCATCTGCCTGTACGCATCTTCAAGTTCTTCGTCGTAGAGTATTGTGTTCAGGGCAACGAATATCCTTGCCCCGAAACGGTGTGCATATGTGCACAGTTGTCTGATGTCGTCAACCGGATTGCCTGCCGCCTGTCTGGCTCCGAACTGAGGTCCTGCTATATACACAGCATCGGCACCGCAGTCGATTGCTGCGATGCCGACCTGTATGTCTCTTGCCGGAGCAAGCAGTTCCAGTTGTCCCATCAGATATTAGAGGGTCTTGAGCTGCTCCTGAGCTGAAGGACCGTACTGAGGATCGTTAGAGATAGCCTGATAGTACTCCTTAGCCTTTGCCTTGTCGCCACCCTGCTGATAAAGAGCTGCGATAGTGAACTTCACACCTGCAGCATCCTTTGCATTAGGCTTGAGCTCGAGATACTTCTCGTAGCTTGCGATGCATTCTGCGTTCTTGCCGAGCTGCTGAGCTGCGCCAGCTGCAAGACGGTAAGCATTAGCGTTCTCGAGATACTGGTTTGACTTGGCTGCGAAATCAAGAACCTCCTGATACTTCTTAGCCTTGCTTGAAGCCTGAGCCTTCTTTACGAACATGTTTGAAAGCTGCTTGTTTGCATTTGTCTCCTGACCGTTGGCTGCAGCCTGAACGAAAGCAGCTTCAGCCTCGTCAGTCTTGCCCAGAGATGCGAGGGCCATACCGAGACGGAGGGCAGCCATGCCGTTTGTCGCGTCGATTTCAAGAGCCTTCTGGTATGCTGGAACAGCCTCTGCAAAGTTCTTCTCGTTGAGGAGGTTGTTACCCTTTGTCATGTAAACCTGTGGGATGAGACCAGAAGCCTCTTCTGCTACATCGGCAGCTTCATAAAGATTTGAAGTCTCGATTGTCTTGTTAAGCTGCTCAACTGCGCCGTCGTAGTTCTCCTCCTTGATCATACCCTTTGCTACAGAAAGCATGAGCTGGGGAATGTAAGTCTTGCAGTTTGTTACCATGTCTGCACCTTCGTCTCCGAGGGTTTCTGCCATAGCGAGTGCGTTCTGGAAGTTCTCGAGAGCGGCAGCAGTGTTGCCCATCTCAAGCTCCATAGCTCCATTGTTGTACAATTCGGTCGCCTGAGCCATATCCTGAGCGGCTGCGATACCTGCCGACATTACCACGGCAGCAAACAAAATGAAAATTCTCTTCATAGTATTATTTTTGTTTTTTTTAAATTAATTGTCTAAAAGTCACATAAATGCAAAAGTAGAAAAAAATTGTCGTACTTTTGCAAATCACTATGAAATTATGACGAAATTGTATTTTAAACGAACATTATTCTTTGTGGTCGGGCTGTTGTGTGCAATTATCATGCCTGCTCAAGACCTGCCTGTGCTGCCGGCTGATCCGGCTGTCAGGACAGGGACATTGCCCAATGGAACGGTCTATTATATAGTACAGAACAAGACAATCAAAGGAGTTGCTGATTTTTCTTTGGTCCAGAAGACAGGTACAACAAATATCGGGGATTCTTCCGCGTCAGACCATGTTACCGGAATCGCAAGGGATGCATTGTCTGCCTTGCCTCGTTGCCTTTCTTCGTCGGCCCAGGAATTCTTTACTTCCCATGGCGCCACTCCGGGCAAGGACGGATTCGTCAAAGTGACTGATAATTCAACCCAATTCATTTTCAAGGATGTCATCATTTCTTCGCCGGCAGTCCTGGATTCGACCCTTCTGGTCATATCGGATATAATTGACAGGGTCAGCACAGCGGAAGATCCTTTTGTCAGGAAGTGGTATGCACCCTCCGATCAGGCGGTGGTCATTTCCGGTGATGTGGACCCGGCATCTGTCGCTGACAGACTTAAGCTTCTTTCCCTTATGACACCTTCGGTGGAATCTTCTCCGAGAAAGACTTATGAATGGCATCCTTCTGAAACGGCAGAGTATGTCCGTGTTCCGGTTCAGGATAATGACCTTGCGGTCTTCACTGCTTCATGGCGTGCGTCCAGGACGCCCTGGGCAGCCATGAACACCGTGCAGCCGATAATATACGAGCTCTTTCTTTCCGAGTTGGGTATTCTGATGGAGGAAGGCATAAAGAAGGAGATGCAGAAGATGAATATTCCGGTTGCTGACGTCGAGTGTCTTGTTGTCACCGGTGTGGATTCGCCTGGGGATGATGAGTTTTCAGTCCGTGTCAAAGTACGTTATGCGGATTTTCAGGAGGCTGTAAAGGTTGTGTCGAAGGTGGTGTCGGATATCGATATGGGTCTCACATCTGAGAGTGATGTCGCCAGAGTCAAGAGGATGTGTGTGGGATATGCCCAGGAGTTTGCTGCAAAGACGAATGTTTCGAATGCCGAATATATTGACAGATGTACGAAGTCGTTCCTGTATAATGGAAGTCTGGCTGCGCTGAAGACAAAGGTGGCTTTTCTTGCTGAAAGAAAGCTTGCTGATGCGACAGAACTGAATCTTTTCAACAGCATAGCCTCTGCTGTTCTTGATCCGGAAAAGAACCTTACCGTTTCCTTTTCTCCGGATTATGAAAAATATACTGTCAGAAACCTTTTCCGTTCAGGATGGAATGAAAGCAAGTCCGGGGTTGCCAGCGCTTCTGTATATACTGTAGCAGATATACCTTTATGTGTATCCAAGGTCGAAAAGCTTAAGATTTCATCAGAGAAGAAAGACCATATTTCCGGTGGAACGGAGTGGGTCTTCTCCAATGGAATCAAGGTCATCTACAGGAAAATGGATACCAAAGGTCAGATCCATTACTGTTTTGCCTTGAACGGAGGAGCTGATTCCGTGCAGGACCTTCAGAAGGGAGAAGCGGCATATATTTCGGATTACTTTTTCCTTAGTCGTATAAACGGTATTCCGGCCGGAGATTTTCTTGATATCCTGTCGACGGAAGGAGTAAGCATGAAAGTTGATGTGGATCTTACCTCCATGAGTATCAGAGGTTCTGTTCCGGAAGAAAATATCGGGCTGATGTTCAGAGGTCTCTCCGCAGTTACAGGCAAAAGAGAAACAGATACGACAGCTGTCGGATACTATGCGGCAGGCGAAAAGCTCCGCAGCGGTCTGAGGAAGGGAACTGATGCGGAAAAGGTCGTGAAGATCAACAGTATCATGTGTCCGGACTACAAGTACATGTCTCATAAGAGTCTTTCGGAACTTTCTCCCGAACTCCACGCAAAGGCAGAAAGCTATTTCGATACCCAGCTTTCCAAGCTTGATGACGGTATTCTTGTCATCGTCGGCAATATGGATGCCTTTGATATGAAGAAGGTCCTTCTGGAATATGTAGGATCCTTCAATGTGGCTCAGAAGACGTTCAGAAGACAGATGGTACGCTACCAGCCTTCGACAGGCTGGTCTACATATACTGTGGATGGAGACAGCAACAGTGTCGATATAGCCTTGTCTGTGCCTGTCGCACTTACATCAGACAATTATATGGCAGCGGAAATAGCAGCCATGATAATGAAGAAGAATCTGGCTTCCGCTATAATCGATACGGGAATGTATCTTACCGTATCCCATGAAATAAGGATATATCCGACCGAGCGTCTGAGCATCCATATCGCGCTCAACGAGATATCATCCGAAGGTTTTTCTTCAAGTGTAAGACAGACGGGACCTATAGAGGCTTTGTCAAAAGTCAGGTCTGCCCTGTCTGACTTCTCCGATCAGACTGTAACCAAGGCTGATGTAGATGCCTTCAAGGGGCAGCTCAAGGATAAACTCAGGCTCGAAATGCAGAATCCGTCATATTGGCTTGACGCTGTTGTCAGTAGGCATCTTGCCGGCAAGGATTTTACGACCGGTTACGAAGCGAGGATAGATGCCCAGACAGTGGATAAGGTCAAGGAGATACTTTCCCGCCTTAATGACGGAACAAGAGTGGAATATATAACAAGAAAGAAATAGATATGTATCACGGAACGATAATAGAAATAGACGATTGTCTTGTTTCGGAAGAAATTCTTACCGAATATTTTGCCTGCGACTACGAGAAGTGCAAGGGATGTTGCTGCGTAATAGGTGACAGCGGCGCACCGATGGAGGAATGTGAGGCGGAAGCCATAGAAAAGAATTATCCGATATTTTCTCCGATCATGACCGAAGAAGGCAAGGCGGCGGTCGCGGCAAAGGGTTTCTATGAGATAGATATGGACGGGGACATGGTGACTCCGCTGGTACCGGGCAGCGAGGAATGCGCATACACGCTTTTCGACGAGAACGGCAACTGCTTCTGCTCTATGGAAAGATGCTGGTTCCAGGGAAAAGGCGATTTCCGCAAGCCGATCTCATGCTGGCTGTACCCTATCAGGATAACGACCCTCCGCAATGGAATGAGGGCACTCAACCTCCACAGGTGGCATATCTGCCAGGATGCCTTCGCCAAGGGCAAGAAAGAAAAGGTCCGCGTTTATGAATTCCTGCGCGAACCTATAGAGCGTTATTTCGGAGAGGATTTCTACGCTGCATTATGTGAGGCGGCAAAGATGCTGAACGAGCAGAAATAGTCCTATTCTTCGTTTTCGCGTGGCAGACTGTGCTCGATTCCGCTTGCATAGAGGTAGACATCCTTTCTCAGTCCTTCAAGGAAGTAACCTTCATCAGTCCTGACAAGAGTTATCCTGTCTTCTCCCATCTTTGTTATCTTTTCGACAATGTTGCGTCTGCGGAAAGAAACGGAGTCAGCTGTTTCGGATTCGATTTTGAAAGGTTTGGTAGAGAAGTACTCCAGAGCCTTGTATCTGACAGTCTGCCAGTCTGCTGCGGTTTCCAGCTTTCTGCGGACAAATCCGAATTTAGGATAGACCGCTGCTACGATCACAAAGAATACAGCTATCTTCCACAGTGAGTTGTATCCGTCTGTGAAAATGTTCTCTATGCCTCCTTCGACTGCTCCGATCAGTACGAGTGCGACCACGATGAGGGTGGTCAGAATGGAGAAATAGAAAAAGTATTTGATTGAGCGTATGAGATATTTCATGGCTTTAAAATTGCTGGTTAAACTTCTGCCGGCGTAATGAACACCATGACAAATTTACGAAAAATCCGATATTTTGCTATCTTTGCACTCTTGTAATGTTATCCCGGATGTAACAGGGATGGATTAATATGTAACAATAAAACAATTATTTATGGAAAACAGAGGATTGAAAATCATAATGGGAGTACTCATTGTAGTGGCATTGGGCCTTGGTGGAGTGCTGTACTATGTGTGGAAAGAGAAAACCGCTCTTGTCACTGAGCTTACTATCGACAAGGAAGAGCTTACTGCACAGATGATTGAACTCCAGAATGACTATGCGTCGTTGTCTTCTGATTATGATACGATCAATTCCCAGCTTGATTCTTCCCGCGAGGAAGTTTCCCAGCTCATCGACAGGATCCGTAAGACAGAGGCTACGAACAGAAGCAAGATGCGTCAGTATGAGAAGGAACTTGGAACTCTCAGAACCATCATGAAGAGCTATATCGTACAGATCGACTCTTTGAATACTCTCAACAAGAAGCTTACTGCAGATGCTGCAGCAGCGAGAAGAGAGGCAGCAGAAAGCCGCAAGAGAGAAGAAGAGCTCAACAAGGCGATCGAGGATCTTACAGGTCAGGTTGCCGTGGGATCTGTCATCAAAGCGCGAGGAATCAAGATCGAGGCATACAATGGTTCGGATAAGATCACAGACCGAAGCAGCAGAGTCGTAAGACTTCTCACTTCTCTCAGTCTCGTAGAGAACGAACTGGCTCCTAAGGGTCCTATCAGAATATATATCAGAGTCAAGGGACCGGATGGAATCCTTCTTACCAACAGCGTACAGAAGACATTCGAGTTCAATGGAGAACCTATGATCAGCTCTGCTTCCCGTGAGGTTGATTATCAGGGCAAGGAGGTCGATCTCAGCATCTATCTCAATGATATTCCAGAGTACCAGAAGGGTATATATACAGTTGAGGCTTATACTGAGGATACTCTTCTTGGAGATGCGGAACTTATGCTCCGATAACCGTGATATATGTCCACATACCTTTCTGCAGGAGTTTCTGCACATACTGTGACTTTTACTCCGAGATCGCTGCCGGATGCCGCAAGGCAGAAGATGAGCGAAGACAGGAAGCTATGTTCGGACGTTTTGCAGATGCTCTTTCCCGCGAGATAGAGCTTCGTGCAGATGAGATATCAGACAATGTAAATACTTTATATTTCGGAGGCGGCACCCCATCGGTGCTGCCTCTTTATGTCTTTGAACGCCTGTTGTCCTCTTTACGCAGGACCGGTCATGGGGGTCCTTATGAAGAATTTACTGTAGAGGTGAACCCGGAAGATGTCGTATCCAGAGGACAGTCTTATGTAGAGGGGCTGCTGAAACTTGGTGTAAACCGTATCAGTATGGGTGTGCAGTCTTTTGACGACGGCATTCTCAAGTTCATGAACCGCAGACATGATTCCGTTACTGCCCGCAAGGCATATGCAATACTGGAATCGGCCGGGGTTCCGAATGTCAGCATAGACCTGATCTTCGGTCTGCCTCAGCTTTCAGATTCCCAGTGGCAGGATACTCTTGATAAAGCATTGGGCATATCACCGTCAGGACGTCTTCCGCAGCATATTTCTTCGTATCAGCTGTCGGTTGAGCCGGGCAGCATGCTGGCAAAGCTGGTGGAGAGAGGAAGATGGGAGGAAGCCTCCGAAGAGCTTTGCGAGAGACAGTACGGGATGTTGTGCGAAACTTTGCGTAAGGCAGGATACAGCCATTACGAAATCTCCAACTTCGCCCTGCCCGGTTATGAAGCCCGTCATAATTCGGCGTATTGGCGACATGTACCTTATGTCGGTTTCGGACCTGGATCGCATAGTTTTGACGGTACCTCAAGAAAATGGAATGAGCCGGATCTGAGAAAGTATCTGGAAGACCCGACAGGATGTCAGGATGGAGAGAAACTGACCCGGGAGCAATTGGTTCTTGAGCGCATAATGCTTGCCCTGCGTACGGCGGACGGTATTTCTGAATCGTATCTGCAGGAACATTGTAGTCCGGATGAACTCGCGCGCGCCCTTGCTTCCGACAACCTCGTACCCCTTCCCGACGGAAATGTCCGTATCCCGGAAGACAGGTTCTTTGTTTCGGATAGAATAATATCAGACTTAATATAAGTTATGGCAAACATTTTTTCAGAAAGGATAGCTGCCCTCAGGGCGGTCATGGAGAAAAACGGTTGGGATGCCGTCGTAGTAAGCGGCTCCGATCCCCACAGCAGCGAATACCCTGCGCCCAGATGGCAGCAGGTGCAGTTCCTCAGCGGCTTCACAGGTGAAGCGGGTGATCTGGTCATTACCCGTGACCATGCAGGACTCTGGACAGATTCCCGTTATTTCATTCAGGCTCAGACCCAGCTTGAAGGAACAGGAGTGGAACTTCATAAGACAAGGATTCCCGGTGCTGTCGGCATACCGCAGTGGCTTTCCGACAAGGCGAAGACGGTTGCTGTCGACGGACTCTGCTGGAATGTCGCGGCTATCAGGGAGATTGAAGATGCTTTGGGAGAAGGCGGCCTTGTTGTGGATGTCCCCGACATGCTGGAAGAACTTTGGGAGAGTCGTCCTCAGATTCCCGTTACCCCGATAACGACACTTGATGTAGATACATTCGGAGGCGTGCCTCGTGCTGAAAAGATATCATGGTTGAGGAAGTGGATGCTCCTTCAAGGAGTGGACAGGGTGCTTCTTTCCTCTCTTGACGAAATCGCGTGGATGCTCAATGTAAGGGGAAGCGATATCGAATACAATCCGCTTGTGATCTCGTACCTCCTTGTTTCTCAGGACAGCGTAAGATGGTTTGTCAAGAAGACTATGACTGACGATCCGGATACCTTGGACAGTTTCAGCGAGCTTGAGATGGATGAGGTGGCGGTAGATGATTACGATGCAGTTTTCTTCGGCTTGTCAGACTTCACTGACGAACAATCTCCGGTAACCCTTTTTGCAGACCCTTCCACTCTGAACCAGCACCTGTATAACTATATCTGTGATTCTTATCCGGAGGGTAATATCATTTTCGGAACATCTCCGGTAATTCTCGAGAAGTCTGTCAAGACAGCTTCCGAGATAGAAAACCTACGTCAGACCTATATTGATGACGGCGTCGCAGTTGAATGTTTCCTGCATTGGCTGGAAGAAGAGGTAGCAACCGGCAGAGAGGTCGATGAATGGGAGGCTTCCGAGAAACTGACATGGTTCAGGTCCCGGATCCCGGGATACAGAGGCAACAGTTTTGAAAACATCTCGGCATATGGTCCGGGAGCAGCTTTGCCGCATTACTCGACCCCAAAGGAAGGTTCTGCCGTAATCCGTCCTTTCGGACTTTATCTTGTCGACTCGGGCGGACAGTATCTTACAGGTACTACCGACATAACCAGAACAGTCCCTATGGGTGACTGCACAGAGCTTGAAAAGGAAGACTATACCCTTGTCCTTAAAGGAATGATAGACCTTTCGATGGCGGTTTTCCCTCGCGGAACAGCAGGATGTCAGATCGACGCCATAGCGAGAATGCCTCTATGGAAGGCAAGGCGTAATTTCGGACATGGAACCGGTCACGGCATAGGCTATTATCTTTGCGTACATGAGGGACCGCAGTCCATCCGCTACCAGTACAATCCTCAGCCTCTCATTCCGGGCATGGTGACTTCCAACGAGCCCGGACTCTACAGGGAAGGCATGCACGGCATCCGACATGAGAACATAGTGCTTTGCCGTGAGGCGGGAATGAGCGAATTCGGTGACTGGCTCGACTTTGAGACCTTGACCTGCTGCCACATAGATACATCAGCAGTGCTGCCGGAACTTCTCGGACCGGAAGCCCTCGAGTGGCTGAATCAGTACAACGAATGGGTCTACGGCACCCTCGCCCCTCTCCTTCCCGCGGAGACCGCCGCCTGGCTCCGCGAAAAAACCCTCCCTCGCTAATCAGAACAAAAAAAGGGCAGCCCGAACGGGTTGCCCTTTTTGTATATGTCGTTATACTGATCAGCAGCAACAGCAGCATCCGTTTGCCATGATGCATGCGTTGATTGCAACAGCAGAGAATCCGAGAACGATGACTGCAACGAAGAAGTAACCGATATAGGTAAGTCTCTTCTCCCAGTTCTTGTTGCTGAGACCCATGCTCTGGAATGCGCTCCAGAAACCGTGGCAGAGGTGAAGACCAAGAGCTATGAACCAGATGATGTATACAACAACCCAGATCCAGTTTCCGAATGTGGCGTTAAGGAGAACATATGGGTTCTCTGCGTGATGGCCCTGGAACTCGGCAAGCTGCATGTCAGCCCAGAAATGGTTGAGGTGGAATGCTACGATACCGAGAACTACAACTCCGAGAACAAGCATGTTCTTTGCTGCCCATGACTCAGCCTTTGTCTTGTTTGCCACAGCATAACGCTCAGTACCACGAGCCTTGTAGTTGCCCCAAGAGAGGATGAGTGCGTAAACGATGTGCACGATGAAACCTGCAGCAAGTACAGGGACCATGATTGTCACGATAGGAAGCGCCATGAAGTCGCAGCCTTTCTGGAAAAGACCGTCAGCGGCTCCATAAGTTCCGTTGATCGAGTCAATCACTGAAAAGAAGTTGATTGTCATGTGCAGAAGAAGGAACACGATGAGGAATAGTCCGCTTATACTCATGATAAGCTTCTTGGTAATTGAAGAAAGTGCCATAATAGTTTGTTATAATCTGTTTTAGTTAATATCCGGTCAGAATATAGGCTTCTATCATGCAAAGATATATTCTTTCTTGGAAGTTTCATAATAATTCGATACTTTTGTTTGTTGTAAAACATGAAGCATTTTTGATTATGGGAGCATATAAACGCGTTCTTTTGAAATTGAGCGGCGAGAGCCTTGGAGGCCCTGCCGGAAAAGGTATTGACGAGAACTGGCTTGCAGCTTATGCGGAAGAAGTGGCTGGAGCTGTGAAAAACGGACTTCAGGTAGCTATCGTCATCGGTGGTGGTAATATTTTCCGTGGTCTTCAGGGCGTAGGAAAAGGTTTTGACCGTGTCAACGGTGACAAGATGGGAATGCTTGCTACCGTGATCAACTCGCTTGGTCTTGCAATGGCTATCAGAAGTGCCGGGGTTGAGGCGGAAGTGTTCACAGCTACTCCTATGATGCCGGTGGCACGTTACTATATGAGGGATGATGCAGTCTCAGTCATGGAAAAGGGCGGCGTCGCTCTGATTGCAGGAGGTACAGGAAATCCTTACTTTACTACAGACTCAGGTGCGGCTCTGCGTGCCCTCGAGATCGGAGCAGACGCTCTTCTCAAGGGAACAAGAGTTGACGGTGTCTATACAGCAGATCCTGAAAAGGACCCGAATGCAGTGAAATATGAAGAACTCAGCTT
>JAFVMQ010000040.1 GCA_017506825.1 Bacteroidales bacterium | reverse complement strand
TGGCTGGAATAAAAATAACTTTATCCAGCCCGGCTTCAGTAATTGCATCTTTAGCTAGTCCTATATGCCCTAAATGGACAGGGTCGAAAGATCCTCCAAAAATTCCTATTTTTTTTGTTGGATACATTTTTAAGACCTTCAAGCGGAGTGAAGCCCATTGTAGTATCGATAGATTTGCCATTAAGGACGGCTGCGATCGAGCTTCCGTTTCCGAGATGACATGTGATTATCTTTGAATTGTTGATATCAAGGCCTGCGAACTTTGCACCCTTCGCAGAAACATATTTGTGGCTGGTTCCATGGAATCCGTAGCGACGGATACCGTATTTCTCGTAGTACTCATATGGAAGACCGTACATATAGGCATATGAAGGCATTGTCTGGTGGAATGCTGTATCAAACACACCTACCTGAGGCACGGTCGGAAGAACAGCGCTCACTGCCCTTATACCGAGGATGTTTGCAGGATTGTGGAGAGGAGCGAATACAGAGCACTTCTCAAGCTGAGCGATCACCTTGTCTGTAATGAGTTGGCTGCATACGAATTCTTCCGCACCATGAACCACTCTATGTCCCACTGCTTCGATATCCTCAAGGCTTGAAAGCACTCCATGCTCCTTGTCGAGCAATGCGTCGATAACAGCCTTGATACCTACAGTATGGTCTTCGATAGGCATTTCCTTTTCATACTTCTCCTTACCTGTCGCCTGATGCTTGATGCATCCGACTTCCATTCCGATCCTTTCCACAAGACCTTTGGCGAGGAGATCATATACCTCGTCGTCCTTCATGTCCAGAAGCTGATATTTCAATGATGAGCTTCCGCAATTAAGCACTAAAATAATCATGATATTATATTTTTAACAAATTTCAACCATATCCTCGCAAAGTTAAGAAATTTATTGCTACTTTAGCAAAAATTCGATACGAAATGAAAGAGGCGGGAGATATTGCGGGAGTTACTGTTCCATTTGCTGCGGGAGTCATGGCAGCGGTCTATGCAGGAGCATTTTTCCATAATCACATCGAGGCGGCATTCATACCTGTCTTATGCCTTTCCATATCGCTCATAGCCTTGCTCCATCCTCGCCGCAACGAATACGGAACAGCATTGCAATGGACTTTGATCTTGATCTGCCTGCTGAGTGCCGGAGTCTTGAGCGGAATTGTTTCAGAGATGATTTCATGCAGTTCCGTCGGGGCAGGAATTTTCAGGAGCACAGCCCTGAAGGGAGGGCTTGCCATGCAGGAGGCGGTCGACTCGCTCTGCTTCAAGAATCCTGAAACAAATGCGATAATAAAGGCCTTGATCACAGGCGAAAGGTGTGATATCCCTCCCGCTGTCGTACAGTCATTCAGAGACAGCGGAGCTTCGCACATCCTTGCATTGTCGGGAATGCATCTGGGGATAATCTACGGAATCGTGACCAGACTGTTTTCTATTTTCGGAAACAGCCCCGGAGCCAAGATTCTCAGATCAGTTCTGACAGTGGGACTATGCGGTGCATACACCCTGGCTACCGGTGCCGCAGCGTCCATAACAAGGGCCCTTCTGTTCATAATCCTTGCAGAAGCCGCAAAGACCTTCCACCGCAGCAGGGACCTAAAGACAGTATTCTTCAGCGCACTCCTGATACAGCTGACCGTCAGACCCCAGGATGCTGCATCAGTCGGATTCCAGCTCTCATATGCAGCCATGGCAGGCATTGCGTTCATCTTCCCGCAACTTAAGGCTTTCTGGCCTGGGTCTGAGGAAGTCCGTACGGGATTTTTCAAGAACCGTCCTGAACCGTTACGATGGATATGGAATTCCGCAGCCCTTTCGATTTCGTGCCAGCTCACAACCGGTCCGCTTGCATGGCTTTACTTCGAGAGCTTTCCTGTTCATTTCCTGCTGACGAACCTGATTGCCATCCCTCTTACAGGGCTCATCATTCCGTCCGCACTCCTGCTGCTCTTCCTGAACAGCTTCGGTGGCTGCCCGGAATTCCTCCTGACAGCCACCGAAGCCATGATCTCTGCACTATCAGAGTCACTTGCAATCATCTCGACAATGTAAGATTACCAACGTCCTCCAGCGCCACCGCCACCGAAGGAACCACCGCCGAAACCGCCGAATCCTCCTCCGAAACCGCCGCCGAAGCTGCTTCCACCGCTGTTTCTTCCGCCCGTTATGACCGGGCCCATATATATCGTCCTTCTGCCACCTGATCCGCCACCGCTGCCGCCATTTCCCGAATCGTTTTTACCTATGATAGCTATTATTGCGCAGACTATGATAAAGAGAGCAAACAGAGTCACGAAAACCGCTGACGGATCACCTTCACTCTCCCTTGGTTCGGATATCTCACCCGATGCCAGCTTCATCAGCATATCGCATGCGTCGGAGACTCCTGAGAAATAATCATTGTTACGGAAATGAGGAATCATCACATTTTCGATGATCCTCTTGGCATACGCATCCGGAACAGCTCCCTCAAGTCCGTAACCCACAGCGATAAAGACCTCGCCATATGAGCCAGCAGTCTTGGGCTTTACAAGAACTACGATTCCGTTGTCGAACTTCTCCGATCCTACGCCCCAGTCAAGACCAATTCGTGTCGCATATTCAGATGCGGCATATCCCTCAAGATCATTTACTGTAACAACTGTTATCTGATTGGAGGTACTGTCATCGAATGCCACAAGATTCTTTTCAAGTTCGGCTGTCTGGCGGGATGAAAAGATACCTGCAAGATCGTTGACGAGCCTTTGAGGTTCAGGACGCGAAGGGAGTGCATACGCTCCCATTGCAAAGACAGCCCCGATAAGAATCAGGGCTGTCTTCAATGATATTCCTCTGATGATGTCCATATCTAGAATTCAACCACAGGTGCTACATCTGCGCCTGCTTTAGCTTCAAAATAGCCTTTCTTTTCAAATCCGAATACAGAAGCTATGATGTTGTCCGGGAATCTTCTTATAGAAGTATTGAACGCCTTGACAGCATCATTGAACTTCATCCTTTCTGTGGCAATCCTGTTCTCAGTACCTTCAAGCTGTGCCTGAAGCTCAAGAAAATTCTGATTCGCCTTGAGATCAGGATAGTTTTCCTGGATAAGGAGAAGCCTGCCGAGCGCTGCCGAAAGTTCGCTTTGAGCTTCATTGAAACCAGCAACAGCTTCAGGAGTAAGATCTGAAGGATCGACAGTCACCTGCGTAGCCTTGGCACGCGCCGCCACAACCGCCTCAAGCGTCTCTGACTCATGAGCCGCATATCCTTTTACCGTAGCCACAAGATTAGGGATAAGGTCAGCCCTGCGCTGATAGACATTCTCCACCTGCGACCACGACGACTGTACATGCTCGTCAGATGTCACCATCCTGTTGTATACGTTCTTTATCCATATGAAACCGCCGAGCACAACAACCGCAACGACGATTAAAGTTACAAGTCCTTTCTTCATGATTCCGATTATTTATTGTCACGGACACATCTTACGGATGCTCCGAATGTATTGATATCAAACTTTCCCACCATCATGTCCGGCTGGTCATTGATAAGATAACGGGCATAAGCCATTCCCGGCTCGTCTTCAACCTTATCTGCAGTCCAGAACACGGCATACTCAAGAATTCCGTGGAACAGAGCATCAGGATAAGTGCCTTCAGAACTCTTTGCTCCGAGGTTTGCATATCCAGACGGGATCATCGACAGACCGCTCTCATTTGTTATCTCACCGACCTGCGGCCAGTACTCAAGCATCATCTTTCCGTTGAAATAAGCATTCGCGAGCATCTTTGAAGCAACATCAGTAAACTCACCGTATCTGGCAGCACCCTGAACTCCAAGTTCTCCTGCAAGGGACAGCCAGTCATCCTCAGTCGGAAGACGCCATCCGTCAGGGCAGGCAGCCAGAGCCTCTTCATAACTGTAGAAACGACCGAACACACCTGATGTCACCTCCGCATTGTCAAAAGGAGCTCCCATCGCAGTGTCTTCGAGGTTGATCCTGAACCAGTCAAGGTCACCGAGAGATGCGTAATAATAATCGTGACCGTCAACTGTTATCTTCTTGTCGGTATTCTTGATTCCTGTATTGGTGATCGACTGATCAAGTCCTCCTTTCACGACAGCAACTTCCCTGATATATGAATCTCCGGTGTAGCCGTCCGCAAAGGCATAACATGTAACCTTATAAGTTCCGAGCGTATCCGAAAACCAGTGTACGAAAAGGGATGTCGTGTCATAATAGGTCATTGTAGGAGTAACCTTCCAGCAATATCCTACCTCTCCTCCTTCGGGGTGAGTCACACCTTTTGGTTCCATCCTGACCACCTGTTCCGGAGCCACATATGAAGGACAGCTGAAATATAATCCGCTCAGTGAAGGGCTGGTAGTCTGTTCTTCGTCCTTACATGAAATAACAGCCACGGCAAGGGCTGCAATCATCAAAATCGAGTTCAGTTTCTTAAGACTCATTTTTCTACTTATCACTACTTTTATTTATAATCTTGCAAATATCGGGATTTTAATTTGAAAAACCGCTACCTTTGTACAAATACTTTGCCTTAACGACAATTGCAATGAGATTATCGAATATAATTTCCAAAACATTACTCGCGGTAGCTGTATTTACGGCAGCAGCATGTACTCCCAAAGACAGATTTGTAACCGTCAGCGGATTTGCCCAAGGCGGAACCTACGCTGTAAAGTACAACACGAAGGACGTAAGAGTCAGGCCGGAAGAGGTAAAGACAGCAGTCGACTCCATCCTTTCGCGCATTGACAATTCTGTTTCAGGATATAACCGAAACTCTCTTCTGAGCAGGTTCAACGAAGGGGAAGACATCATTCCTGACAGCATATTCATCGACCTTTTCGACCGTGGATACAGGATATACGAAGAAACTCAGGGAATAGTGGACGTCGCATCCGGTCCTCTTTTCGACATATGGGGATTCGGATTCAGAAGCGGAGAAATGCCTTCTGACGAGACTGTATCAAAGATCATGGAGGAATGCGGAATGAAACGCTTGGTTCCCGACATGAGAGTTGCAACAGAGGCGGACGGCACCTTGAACGGAATCGGAATGCTTCGCTGCGAAAAAGGGAAATTTACCGGCACCCCTCCCCTCCCCAAGCTGAACTATAATGCGATAGCTCAGGGTTACAGTTGCGACCTCGTAGCAGAATATCTCTATTCGATAGGGGTAAAGGACATGATGGTCGACATCGGGGAAATCTTCTGCGACGGACACAATCCGTCAGGACAGGCATGGACATTGGGAATCGACAAACCTGTCGATGGAAACAACGAGCTCGGAGCGCAGATTCAGGGAAAGTTCAGGGCTCCGGAAGGTCCTTGCGGAATAGTGACATCCGGAAACTACCGCAAATTCTATATCAGGGACGGCAAGAAGTATGCTCACACAATCGACCCTCGCACAGGAAGACCTGTAAGCCATACGCTTTTAAGCGCAACGATAGTTGCGGCAGACGCAACTACAGCAGATGCCTATGCAACATATTGTATGGTGATCGGACTGGAGGAGGCACAGAAGTTCCTGTCATCACGCAGTGATCTCGAGGGATGTCTGATATATGACGACAACGGATCCTTCCGGACATGGTGCTCGAAAGGATTCATCCTCGAGGAAATCTAACGAAGATCTGTAATAATCCATTCAGCCCCAAGAACCGGAGTAAAATCAGAAACCGGCTTTTTGGGGCTCTCTGTTTTCGAATCCACTACTATATCGAATACGGAACCCGAGGCTTGCAATGACTCATAAAACCTTTCCAGATCATCATAGGTCCATGCAGGTTCTATGACCGCCTCCTTCGAAGACGCATCAAGCACCCAGGTAGCATTGCCGTCAGTAAAGACCTCATATGTTTCACCTTTAAGATGCCACATATTGTCCTGCGCCTCAACGAATCCTTTATCAGATATGGAAACATCATCGACGTCAGCCTTGAAGTAATAAAGAACCTTCACACATGCGTCTGCAGCAGCCTCTCTGACTTCACGGACAAGACGGTCTGCGGTCTGCGCAGAACAGTTTCCCGCTATCGCGAACAGGAAAAAAGAAATGAAGAATATGAAAGCAGGACGCTTCATCTGCTATTTCACAAAATGCGACAGGATCTCGTCGAGTTCATCGAAGGTCGACACAAGAACCTGACGAGGCTTCGAACCCTCCTGCGGGCCGACGATACCGGCACCTTCAAGCTGGTCCATTACCCTTCCTGCTCTTGCATATCCCATGCCCAGACGACGCTGAAGATCTGAAGTCGAACCTCTCTGAGAAGTCACGATCATACGTGCAGCATCCTCGAATAGAGGATCTATGTTCTGCATGTCGATAGTGCCACCGCTTGTCTCTCCGTCCTGAGACTCAGGGACAGGAAGGTAATAAGGAGTATTGCAGCACTGCTTGTAACCGGTCTGGTCGCCGATGAATCTGGTGATCTTGTTGATTTCCGCCATACTCACAAGTGCACACTGTACTCGTTCCATCTCTACTCCTGCGTAGTAAAGCATATCTCCCCTACCGATCAGGTTTTCAGCACCATATGAGTCGAGAATGGTTCTTGAGTCGACTCCTGAAACCACCCTGAAGGCGATTCTTGTAGGGAAGTTTGTCTTGATAAGACCCGTGATCACGTTTACTGAAGGACGCTGTGTCGCGATAATGACATGAAGACCGGCAGCTCTACCCTTCTGGGCAAGACGGACAATCGAGTCACTGATGTTCTTGGCACTCTTGCGGGCATCGGAATTAGCTCCTCCCGTCATTGTAAGGTCCGCATACTCATCGATCACGACCACAAGATAAGGCAGGAACTTGTGACCTTCTGTAGGAAGCAGCCTGCGGTCCTTGTACTTATCGTTATAAAGCTTGATGTCATTCACCCCGGCCGCAGCAAGAAGCTTGTATCTTTCGTCCATCTCTATACAGAGGGAGTTCAACACGGCTTCCGCCTGCTTAGGCTGCTTGATGATGGCATTCTCACGCTCGTCCTCTTCGCTTGCCGCCATTGGAAGAACTGCAAGATAATGCTTCAGAAGGGCATTATAAGCGGTAAATTCTACCATCTTCGGGTCGATGAAGACGAATTTAAGTTCAGTAGGATGCTTCGCATAAAGCAGCGAAGATATTATGACATTCAGACCGACTGACTTACCCTGCTTCGTCGCACCGGCAATAAGAAGATGCGGAGCATCAGTGAGATCGAAGGTCTTGACTTCCTGGGTGATTGTATAGCCGATGGCAATCGGAAGTTCAGCTTTGCTGTTCCTGAAAGAATCATCATTCAGCATAGCCTTGAGAGGAACAATTGAAGGAGTATTGTTCGGAACCTCGATGCCGACACAGTCAGGAAGGGTTACCACACGGACTCCGCTCGCGCCGAGGGCCATGGCGATCTCCCTGTGGAGGTTCTCGATTGCGGAAACCCTGACACCTGCAGAAGGTACGACCTTGTACAAGGTTACCGTAGGTCCTACAACAGCCGTAACCCTGTCCACCTCTATCCTGTAATTCTGGAGAGTTGCACGTATACGGTTATTGTTGATGTCAAGTTCCTGCTGGCTTACCTTATGCTGTCCCTCAGCATAATCCTTCAACAGGTCAAGAGGCGGGAACTGGAACTTCTCCAATTCCTCTCTGTTATCTATACGCGGAAGTTCTTCCGTCACTATATCTGTGAACTCGCTTCCTCTGATGACTTCCATCTCTACCTCAGGCTGAGGCTGATCTTCGGAAGTCCGGACCTGGACTGCAGGCTTGACATAATCCGCCTGCTCTTCCTGAACTTCGGGCACCAGAACGGCTGCACCGCCTTCTGCAAGCAGATCCGCCTCAATTTCAGACAGCCCGAAAACTTCCTGCACCTCAGTTTCAGAGGATGACTCTTCAGTCACGGTCTCTGCAGCAGTCACAGTCTCTGCCACAGTCACAGTCTCCGGCTCCTTTTCATCCTCCTTTCTTTCTCCTGTTGTAGAGAACCAATATGCGAAACGCGAGTCAGCCACAAGAAGCCATGCAATCACGAGGGCTATCAGAATCATTGCTGTACCCGATGTACCGATGAGATTACCCAGCCACAGGGTTACAGCATGACCGGCATCACCTCCCAATCCACCTCCGAAAGCCATATCCGCTCCGATCTGACCGGAGATAAATGAGAGAACAAGAGACACAAGAAAGGCGCCGCTCGCAGTCACGAATGTCGTTCTCAGAAGACCGATGCTCCTGTCATGGAAGAAAAGTCTGTATGCCACTGCTCCCATAAGAACCATCAGGGCGAAACTGCCGAGTCCGAAGCAGCGTGAAACAAGAAAATGCGCCCACCTGTATCCGAGCTTGCCGCCCCAGTTTGACACATCCACATTCTTATCCATCATATCCGGGTGGGACATGAGGCTCTGGTCAGACTGCCAGGTAAAAAGATACGAGAACGTCGAGACAAGGGTAAACAGTGCAACCACGAACACCGCCACTCCCGTATATTTGAGAATGTTGGATTTCTTTACCGGATCCATATCAGAAAAGAACGAGAAGCGGATGCGCTTCTCTTTCTTCTTATCTTCCTTCTTTGCTTTTGCTGCCATTATTTCTTGTTACGAAAGTTCTTATGGTTGTTTCTCTGCCAGTTCTGGCCTTTTCCTGATTTTGAAGGATTAAGGTTCGGCCTTGAATAGTTGATTCCGGCATCCACCCTTCCGAGCTGAAGTCCCTCCGGAACCTTTATCCTGTGGTCTGAAAGCTTCTCTATATCCTGGAAAATGGTCTCCTCCGACACAGTGTCCTTATTCCATATGAGATACTGCTGCCTCATATAGATCGCAAGCGAACGTATCATCGAAGTCTTTGCCTCACCATCCTCCTTTTCCGCTATAAGATCTATGATGCTTTCGATATTGCGACCGTAATGATTTGCCTTTATAGGCTTGTTCTTGATCGGAACCATCTCAGGACGTTCATTAAGACTTTCCGGCTCCGGCATAGGATACGGAGCGTCCACATCAAGATCGAAACCTGAAATGATGAAAAGGTGATCCCAGAGCTTATGCTCATAATCATCCTGAAGGTGTACGGACGGATTAAGGATCTCCATCACCTTTATAATCGCCCTCGCCTGCTCGTTACGCTTATCCCTGTCTTCGATGGTCTTGAGATAATCCACCATCTTCTGCACATTTCTGCCATACTCCGGAATATAAAGCTTTACTCTTTCCGTATTGTAAAGCAGCTTGCAGGTATCTATATCCTTATTCTCCATAATACAATAATCAGTCAACTTGCAAATATAATAATTTTTACAAGATTTCCCTTACTTCTCCGGTATGGACATACCATAAATATGCTGATACATCTGCATATCCCATCCGTCGCCACAAACCTGCATATCCCGACACCTGACGTTCATACCTCCGGTCGTGTTCGCCTAACTTGAAGTCGATGACAGATACCTTGCCTTCAGAAATGACCACCCTGTCCGGTCTGTATATCTTTCCGTCAGTATCTATCAGAGAAGCTTCATTCAGGATTTCAGGAGCATCGGAAGTAAACCAGCCGTACTTTTCAACCTCCGCAAGCCGTTGTGCCAGCAGCGAACGTATCTCTTCCGCTTCTGACGCCGTGATATCTCCCGACATGAGAGCATCATCAACAGCACCATCCAGATCGACAGCGGTTCTGATACGGGACAATATGTCATGCATGACTACACCTTTTATCCTGTTTGATGCAGATATGCCTGCATCCCCTTCGTGTGAGAAGAAATCCAGAGAATCCGCTGAAAACTTAAGTCTTCCGCGCTCCCTGACATCACCTTCCGCACCTGGTGACGGATTCAGGGCTACAGACGGATACTCTCCACCTTCCTCCACATCAAAGGTCATCACATCGGAATCCGCACTCTTACGCAACTGAGCGAAATCAACGAAAGATCCGACATCGAATCGCTCGGCCCCATCCTCAACAGTCCTTGTGACGTCACCGCCAAGACATAAGCCGGACACATACCAATAAAGTATCTGGGACATATCCGAGAACTGACCGAGATCGCCGGTCTCGATGGCTTTCATACATTTCGAAGACGGGACAGCCGCAATGACATGCATACCGAGCGCAGCCCTTGTCATTGCAACATATAATGTGTTCATATTGTCGACATGCTGCAGGAAGCATTCCTCATCATAATCCTCTGCAAACAGGGTGTCTGCAGAAGATGACGACAGAGTGACATCATATACGCCCTCAGCAATCCCTTCCAGACCTGTTCCTTTCAGATCAGGGGAACACCAGCTGTTGCCTGACTTGTACAATGTGATGCTTTCCGCAAAAGGAATGATGACATACGGAAAGTCCAATCCCTTGGATTTGTGGATTGTCATGACTCTCACGCTGTCCCCGGAAGAAGGAGAACTGACAGAAGGATTCTCAGTCTCCCACCACTTCAGGAACCCGCGCAACGCATTGCCGTTCGAGGATACATAATCCTGGAGACAGTCCATGAAACTCTGCACATGGACAGCTTCCTTTCTCCACAGACCTTCCTCGTCAGCTTCGACCAATCCTCGGAAAATGCTTTCCGCCATGTCTATCAGCGACATATGTCCTCCAGGTACAGTCATACCGACTGACTCTGCAAGATAGCCTCCTACAGTATCCTGAGGATTCTCGACGCATGACATCAGTGAAACAATCCTTCTGACCATCATGGAATTCTTCACCCGCAAAGAATCATCAGTAATGACAGTCATGCCGTTATCAATGAGAAACGATGCAACAGACTCGCCGATTGCATTGCTCCTGACAAGAACTGCCACATCAGAGAGAGATGCGCCATGGTTCCGAACCTCCTTCACGCTTTCAAGAACCTTCTGAAGCTGCATATCCTTTTCACAGAATGTCAGACTTACGTTTCCGGACGGCCTGTCCCTTTTCGCCGCTTTCTGGCGGACATCGGAATAGATACCTGTCATGGCACCGGATCTATCAGGACCATCCATTTTTTCCACAATCCGGGCAGCCGCTTCGAAAAAGCCGTTATTGAAATCAACTATAGCAGGAAGGCTCCTGTAATTTGTATCGAGAACCGTCTCCACATGGTCATCAAACTCTCCCGGCACGATCTCATCGAGCAGTTTCCAGTCAGAGCCTCTCCACCTGTAGATACTCTGCTTGACATCTCCTACAATCAGGTTTTCCCCACCCTGGCTCTCGCTGTTCTTGAGAAGAGGACTGAAATTCAGCCATTGGACACGCGCCGTGTCCTGGAACTCGTCAAGCAGGAAATGTTCGAACCTTACTCCAAGCTTCTCATAGACAAAAGGAGCATCAGAGCCGTCGATTATATCCTTAAGTATGGTATTGGAATCGTCGATGCACAAGACATTCTTTTCCTTCATAAGCTCCCTGAAGGTTCTGCTCACTTCACCGGCAACGCCAAGTCCGTAAAGCTGCCCGTCCAGGATCACCGCAGTATTGTATACAGCAAAGTCTTTTCCGAACATAGCGCAGAACTCCTCCATCGGAGCCTCAAGGAAAGGACTGACCTTAGGCAGAAGCGTCTTGGCCTTAGCTTTGGCAAACCACTGGTCGGGATCCGCCGCCTTTGCCATGAAGGACTCTGAAAGAGCCGGAACCATATCGTTTTCATCCAGTTCAGAATATGTATACAGATGTTTCATGAACTTTCTGTTACTTTCCTCCGGATCGACCCCGGCCTGTCCGAGCACCTCGAGAACAGCAGCGGCCTTCTTTTTCACTTCATTCCTGAAATCATCGATAAGTTCCCTGCACCTGAGCCTTATTTCCATCAATCTTTCCTTCGAGCACATGAATTCCTCATCGACCGCCGCATCCTCCATAGCCTCCTGCCGCTGCGGTGACTTCAGACGCTTTGCCATCTCAAGAAGATTGGCATCAAGACTGTAACGGCCTCCTGCCTCGATCTGCTCCAGGACATTGTAGGTCAGCCATGAAAGAAGACTTCCGTTTTCCTCAGTAAGGGAATCCAGGATTCTGTCAACACTCTCCGCAACCAAAGACTCTTTGTCAAGTTCCACCTGATACGAGGCAAACTGACCTATTTCCCTGGAAAAGGCTTTCAATGTCTGCTGGAAGAACCTGTCTATCGTACTTACGGCAAAGGCACTGTAATCGTGGAGAATGTCATGGAGTACCGTCTCCGCCTTTTTCCTTATAGCCTGATCTGAATCGAACAATGACGGGATGAAGAAATCCCTGTAACCGGAATTCTCCGGCTCCGTCGACAAGACGAAC
>JAFVMQ010000039.1 GCA_017506825.1 Bacteroidales bacterium | reverse complement strand
TCGAATTCACTATAGAAAACAGCGGCAAAAGCGTTGAAGAAAGTCATCTTGACAGACTGTTTGATAGATTCTTCCAGGTAGACATACGTGATGCTAAAGAAGGATCGGGTGTGGGTCTTAACCTTGCTAAAATGCTGGTAGAGCTGCACCACGGTGACATCCGTGCATATAATACAGAATCCGGAATGGCCTTTTCAATCAGAATACCGGTCGGATGCGAGCACCTCTCTGATGAAGAAATGACGAGACCGACCAACCATATCGAGCTTTATACCAAGATGAGCGAACATAACAGCATTGAGGATGTCACTTATACCAGGAAGGAAGATGAGGAATCCTGCAAACAGACAAAGACAAAGAAAAACATCGTCCTTATAGATGATGACAGCGAAATGAGGGCTTATCTCAAACTCGAGCTGCAAGCTGTTTACAATGTAGAAACATTCGCGTCGGCTAAGGATGCATGGTCGACAATATCTACAGGTATACCGGATGCTGTCGTAACCGACTTGATGATGGAAGATACGGACGGAGCCGAACTGTGTTCGAAGATCAAGAAGAACCCTGGCACTAATCATATTCCTGTACTGATTCTCACATCTTCTTCGGACGAACGGAACATCCAGAGATGCATGGACAGCGGTGCTGACCGTTTCTTTACCAAACCGATATCGTTAGAGATTCTTAAAAGCGCGATAGCCAATGCAATCTACACAAGAGATGCGATAAAGAACAAGTTCAGCAAGGAGATAGACTACAGATACAATGAGCTGGAAATGGCTGACAGCGGCAACCAGCTGATCGACAAGGTCATCCGCATCATCAGGGATAACATCGACAACACCGGATTCGGTGTCGAGGACCTGAGCAAGGAAATAGGAATGAGCCGCGTGCACCTCAACAGAAAGCTGAAGGAACATCTGAACATATCTCCAAGTAATCTTATCCGTTCGATAAGGCTGAAACAGGCTGCATTCCTGCTGATAAACAACAAGGTCAATATTTCAGAGGTCGCCTATAAGGTAGGATTCTCTACCCATTCATACTTCTCCAATTCCTTCCACGACTTCTTCGGTATGACACCAAAGGAATTTGTTGCCAAGTACATGGACTGCAAGGATGAGGAAACACTGAAGAAAATATTCAATTAGCATAACAAAAGCCGGCAGTTCTGCCGGCTTTTTGCTATCAATGGATTAGAACATTGACTTTACCTGATTGTAGACATTCTGAGCTGTGAAGCCGAGCTTTTCATCAAGCACCTTGTAAGGAGCCGAGAAGCCGAAGCTCTCGAGACCGAATACCTTGCCGTTGCATCCTACGAGTCCTTCGAGGTTTACTGGAAGACCTGCAGTAAGACCGAAGATCTTCGCTCCACAAGGAAGGATAGCCTGCTGATATTCCTTAGGCTGGCTGCGGAAGAGACCCTCGGAAGGACAGCTTACTACACGTACCTTAAGACCATCCTCACGAAGAAGTGCAGAACCTGCTACAAGAGTCGAAACCTCAGAGCCTGAAGCCACAAGGATAACATCCGGATTCTCGTCTGAACCTGCTACGATATATGCACCCTTCTCAGCCTGAGCATAGTCGTTTCCATCAGGAAGCTGGTCGATATTCTGACGTGAAAGAATGAGGGCTGTTGGAGTATCCACATTCTCCATTGCCATCTTCCAGCACTGTGTAGTCTCAATAGAGTCTGCAGGACGTACTACGAGCACTGAATTCTTACCATGGTGGTTCTTGAGCTTCTCCATAAGACGGATCTGAGCCTCCTGCTCGACAGGTTCGTGGGTAGGGCCATCCTCACCTACGCGGAACGCGTCATGTGTCCATATGAACTTCACAGGAAGTTCCATGAGGGCAGCCATACGCACTGCTGGCTTCATATAGTCAGAGAACACGAAGAAAGTACCGCATGCTGCAATGACACCACCGTGGAGGGTCATACCGATACAGCAGCAAGCCATTGTAAGCTCAGCAACTCCAGCCTGGAAGAATGCTCCGCTGAAATCGCCAGGAACAAAAGATGTGGTTTCCTTGAGGAATCCGTCAGTCTTATCTGAGTTTGAAAGGTCTGCAGATGCACAGATCATGTTAGGAACCTGCTTTGCAAGCTGGCTGAGAACTGCTGCTGATGCATTTCTTGTAGCATCTCCTGCTTTCTGCTGTACGAGAGACCAGTCCACCTTTGGAGCGGCTCCGCTGAACCACTCTGCCTGCGCAGCTGCCTTCTCAGGATTTGCTTCAGCCCATGCTGCCTCCTCGGCCTTGCGCTGAGCTACGATAGCCTTGAGCTCTTCCGCACGTCTTGCGTAAAGATCCTTGACTTCGTCGAAGATAACGAACGGATTCTCAGGATCGCCACCAAGATTGAGTACGGTATTCTTGAATGCATCGCCTCCGAGAGGAGCACCGTGAGTCTTGCAGTTGCGCTCGAATGATGAATTGTCAGCCTTTCTTGCACCCTTGCCCATCACGCATTTTCCGATGATGAGGGTAGGACGGTCTGCTACTGTCTTAGCCTCGTCGAGAGCCTTGCGGATCTGGTCGCAGTCATTACCGTCGATTTCGATGACATGCCATCCCCATGCGCGATACTTCATTGCCGTATTCTCTGTCATGACGTCTGCACACTCGGTAGAAAGCTGGATGTCATTAGAGTCATAGAACATTACGAGATTGTCAAGACCGAGATGACCAGCAATACGTCCGGCACCCTGTGAGATCTCCTCCTGGACACCTCCGTCGGAAATGTATGCGTAAACCGTCTCCTTTGCGAATGTAGGATTGCCTGTGCGCGCTGCAAGGAACTTGGCTGCTATTGCTGCACCGACTGCAAACACATGACCCTGTCCGAGAGGACCTGAAGTATTCTCGATGCCGCGCATCACGTCGACCTCAGGGTGTCCCGGAGTCGGAGACTCCCACTGACGGAGCTGCTGAAGTTCCTCGATTGTGAACTTACCGGCAAGGGCCAGCTGTGAATAGAGCATAGGCGCCATATGACCTGGGTCGAGGAAGAAACGGTCACGACCTTCCCACTTTGGATTCTCCGGATCATACTGAAGGTACTCTGAATAAAGAACGTTGATGAAGTCAGCACCACCCATAGCTCCGCCCGGATGTCCTGATTTAGCCTTCTCAACCATAGAAGCAGCAAGGATACGGATATTATCCGCAGCCCTGTTCATTACTTTGTTTTCGTTCATGCTGAATAAATGGTTAGATTTCTATTGTTTCTATTTGACTTGTCTATTTCTAAAAAACGCATAAAAGTAGGCATTTTTATCGAATCTGAGAAAGAAAATATGCATATGTTACATTTACGACAATAAAGGGCATCAAATCAACACCCTTGTTTGCAAAAACAAAAGTCCATGACACATAGTCAAAGGGTTTTTACAGTATCTTTTCCTATCTTTGTAAAGAATAATAACCGCACAAACAACTAAAACCAATAAATATGGCACAGAACAACTCAGCTAACGAAGCAAAAGGCTTCTACAAGTTATCGTGGCTGCAGCGCATCGGTTTCGGTAGCGGCGACATGGCTCAGAACCTGATCTACCAGACCGTCAGCATCTGGCTACTCTTCTTCTACACGAATGTATATGGAATCAGTCCGGGATCGGCAGCCCTCATGTTCCTCATCGTACGCCTCGTCGACGTACTGTGGGACCCTATCGTCGGAGCATTTGTAGACAAGAGCAATCCGAAATGGGGAAAATACCGTTCATGGCTCATCCTAGGTGGTATCCCTCTTGCAGGCCTTGCAATCCTCTGCTTCTGGAACCAGTTCAGCGGCTCGCTCGT
>JAFVMQ010000038.1 GCA_017506825.1 Bacteroidales bacterium | reverse complement strand
CGAGCTTCCAGCCCGCAAGGAGGAGGTTCATCATGCAAAGGAGGAGGGTATACAGTTCGCTATGCTTACCAATCCCGTCGAGGTCATCGGAGATGAGAACGGCTGGGTAAAGGCAGTCAAGTGCATCCGCATGGAGCTCGGCGAGCCGGACGAAAGCGGTCGCCGCAGTCCTGTAGAAGTTCCGGGATCGGAATTCGAGATCGAGACCGATACTGTCATCATGTCTCTCGGTACTTCTCCTAACCCGCTGATTGCCAGGACTACAGCAGGGCTTGAGACCAACCGCCGCGGCTGCCTCGTCGCAGACGAGAACGGCGCGACAACCCGCCCTGGCGTTTTCGCCGGTGGAGATGCCGTCACAGGTGCCGCTACAGTAATTCTCGCAATGGGCGCCGGCCGCAAAGCCGCCGCCGCCATCCACGCGTATATAACTGAAAAGTAGCGTATACTGAAAACAGACATCCGGCAGCGAGGGAGCGAAGCATTTTACCCAGTATAAAATAAACAGTGGGTTAATGTAGGTGACATGCCACCCCCGGCTAGGGGGACACCTGCCATAGGCAGGAGGGGGTCACCGTAATTAACCCACTGTTTATTTTAGCGATTACTTGCTGAACTGGGCCCTGAGAGTCTCGTTCTTAGCGTCTGCGTCAGCACCCTTGATACCGAAGTAGAACTTGATCTTAGGCTCTGTACCTGAAGGACGAATTGTCACCACATCACCTGCCTCGTTGTAGAACTGAAGCACATTTGATGCAGGAAGACCTGTCTCTTCTGGCTTAGTATAGTCAACGACCTTGATGACAGGTGAACCTGCAAGCTCCTTAGGAGGATTGCTGCGGTAGTCAACCATCATCTGGGCGATCTCCTCGAGACCAGCCTTGCCTTTCTTGGTAACCGAAATGAGCGACTCCTTGTAGTAGCCGAACTCAGCGTAGATATCCTGAAGAAGCTGATAAAGGGTCTTGCCCTGCTCTGCAGCCCATGCAGCGCACTCAGCTACCATAGCACATGAGATCGGAGCATCCTTGTCGCGGACGAATTCACCAACGTTGAAACCGTAGCTTTCCTCGCCTCCGCAAACGAATGTGGTCTTGCCCTCGTTCTTCTTCACGATATCAGCAATCCACTTGAAGCCTGTAAGCACATTGTAGACCTGAACACCATACTTTCCTGCAATGGCACGGAGAAGTTCAGTAGTCACTATTGTCTTCACGATATACTGCTTGCCGTCAAGCTTACCGAGCTCTGACCAGCGGCGGAGAATATAATAGGTAAGGATAGAAGCTGTCTGGTTTCCGTTGATGAGAACCATCTTTCCTTCGTTGTCGCGGATAGCGAGACCGAGACGGTCTGCGTCAGGGTCGGTAGCCATCACAAGGTCAGCACCCTCACGGTCAGCAACAGCAACTGCCATTGCAAGAGCTGAAGGCTCTTCAGGGTTCGGTGACATTACGGTAGGGAAGTTTCCGTCTACTACGTCCTGCTCAGGAACATGGCAGATGTTCTCGAAACCGAGTCTTCTGAGGAATTCAGGAACGATCTCGACTCCTGAACCATGGATAGGAGTGTAGACTATCTTGATATCCTTATGGTTTGCGCGAGCTTCAGGTGAAAGCATGAGGGTCATTACTGAATTGAGGTATGCTTCATCCATCTCAGCTCCCATCTTTTCTATAGGTGCAGCATCAGATCCCGGAGTGAACTTCACCATTGAAGGATCAGTGATTTTTGCAACCTCGGCAACGATATCCTTATCTACAGGAGATGTTACCTGTGCTCCGTCTGACCAGAACACCTTGTAACCGTTATATTCCTTAGGATTATGGGATGCTGTGATCATGATACCGGCAGTGGCCTTCTTTGTCCTCACTGAAAAACTCATTGATGCAATTGGATGGAGCTTTTCAAAGATGTAGACATGGATTCCGTTTGCAGCAAGAACATCAGCTGTAATCTGAGCGAAGTATGCACTGTTGTTACGGCTGTCAAATGAGATACATACGCTGAGAGGACCCTCGCAGTTTGCCTTCATGTAGTTGGCAAGTCCCTGGGTAGCCATACCTACGGTGTACTTGTTCATTCTGTTTGTTCCTACTCCCATTATGCCTCGGAGTCCGCCTGTACCGAATTCGAGGTTCTTGTAGAATGCATCCTCAAGTGCAACAGGATCAGTGTCGCGAAGAACCTTTACCTGTGCCTTTGTCTCCTCGTCAAAATTGCCGTCCAGCCAACTCTGGACAACTTCTCTGAAATCTCTTTCCATATTGATCTCTTGGTTATATTTTAGTTGTTATTATAAATTGTTCTTTTCAATATCCTTGAAGTATCTGTAAGTGTTCACCTTGAGTTCTCCTACAGCAAGCTCGTCGGCAACGATGATTCCGTGCGGATGAGCCTGGAGTGCGGAAAGCGTGCACTTGTGTGAGTATGCGCCTTCTATGGCTTCTCTGAGGGCGTTAGCCTTCTTATGTCCGAATGCAAGCACAAGTACTTCCTTAGCATCCATCACTGTACCTACGCCTACTGTAAGAGCTGTAGTAGGGACCTTGCTGATGTCTCCGTCAAAGAATCGTGAGTTTACAAGGATTGTATCATATGTGAGGCTCTTTACTCTTGTTCTTGAAACGAGTGAAGAGAAAGGCTCGTTGAATGCGAGGTGACCGTCTTCGCCTACGCCGCCCATGAAAAGGTCGATGCCGCCGGCAGCAGCAATCTTTGCTTCATATGCCGCGCATTCTGCAGCGAGATCTTCAGCGTTTCCGTTGAGGATGTTGATGTTTTCCTTAGGGACGTCAACATGGTCAAAGAAATTTCTTGCCATGAATGAATGGTAGCTTTCCGGATGTTCTTCAGGAAGACCTACATACTCATCCATGTTGAATGTTATGACATTGCTGAAAGAAACCTCACCAGCCTTGTGCATTCTTATGAGTTCCTGATATGTGGCGATAGGAGTGCCTCCGGTAGGGAGTCCAAGCACAAACGGCTTGTCAGTAACTGCAGCTTTCGCCTTTATTCTTGAAACAATGTAACGTGCAGCCCATACTGAAGCTTCTGCACTGTTCTGTTCTATGATAAGTCTCATTTTTTATAATTGTTAAAATAGTTTTACAAATACTTCAATTGCCTGATACTCGGCCATTCCGAGTTCATCGTACAGGCGGGCTGTGTTCTGGGTCCTTTCTTCAGCTCTCTGCCAGAATTCGCGAGGATCCTCGCCCGGGAACGGAACGATATCCTTCTGCGACAGGTGGCGGTAGATTGCATGACGCTTCTTGATCACTTCGTCCGGACTGAGCGGAACCGCCATATCAACCTTTCCAAGCTCCCATTCCATCCAAGCTCCCCTGTAAAGCCATACATGGCATTCCTTAAGCCACTCTTCATCCTTCAGCTGGTTCAGAGCCTCGAGGACAGCTTCCGTGCACACACGGTGCGTGCCATGAGGATCGGCAAGGTCTCCTGCCAGATATATCTGGTGAGGCTGTACTTTATTGAGAAGATCGACGATTATATCGATGTCTGCCTGTGTGCGCTCTCCCTTTTTGATGCCTCCGGTCTCATAGAAAGGCAGGTTGAGGAAGTGGGTGTTTGTCTCGTCGTTGAGACCGAACGAACGTACGGAGCTCTTTGCTTCTGCTCGTCTGATGGCACCTTTGAGTTCGAGCAGTGCCCTTGGTTCCGGCTGTCCCGGTTTCTTTGATGCTATGATTTCCTTTACTTCGTTGAAACGGTCTCCGAATCCGAGTTCGCGAGCTGCGTCCATGTGCTGGAGGACTACATCGTCGTGGACAGCTACGTTTCCAGATGTCTGATATGCCACGTGGACATCATGTCCCTGCTCTACAAGGCGGATGAATGTACCGCCCATCGAGATTACGTCATCGTCAGGATGCGGAGAGAAGATGACCACCTTCTTGGGGAAAGGAGATGACGGAACAGGTCTTGTACTGTCATCCGCATTCGGCTTGCCGCCCGGCCATCCTGAAATTGTATGCTGGAAGTCGTTGAATACATTTATGTTGATCTGGTCGTAAGGACCATGCTTTTCGAGAAGTTCTCCAAGTCCGTTGGCGAGATAGTCGCTCTGGGTAAGCTTGAGGATAGGTTTGTGTACCTGTTCGCAAAGCCATACGATGGCTTTACGGATGAATTTCGGAGTCCATTCGCACGGACCTACAAGCCAAGGTGCAACGTTTCTTGTCAGAAGGCTTGCCGAGTTTTCATCGACATAGAAGGAAATTCTGTCGTGCTTCTGAAGAAAAGAAGCCGGACAAGAAGGATTCATGTCGTCTTCCACAATCTTCTTTACTACTTCTGCCTTATCTTCTCCCCATGCGATAAGGTGTATCTTCTTTGCTGAAAGCATGGTTGATATTCCCATTGCAATAGCCTTGTCCGGAGTTTCAGCTATATTGCCTGCAAAATTCTTTGCCTGTCTTTTTCTTGATCCGTAAGGAAGAAGAACAGTCCTTGTCCTTCCTTTGTCGGATGCACCGGCTTCATTGAAACCTACCTGACCCTTTTCTCCGGTACCCATGATGAGAAGATCAAGATCGGAAGCCATTTCATCATATCTGGCGCAGAACTCGCTTACCTCTTCGCTGCTCAGGATTTCAGTGAGTTTCGGAACATGTACGTTTTCCGGGCTGATATCTATATGTGCTACGAGGTCTTCGTACAGTCTTCTGTTGCGACTGTGATTGTCTGCCGGAGCGGGATAATACTCGTCTATGCTGAATATGTGTACGTTCTTGAATGAAACTTCTCCTGCCTTATATCTGTTTACAAGACTTCTGTAGAGAGCTATCGGTGACGAGCCTGTAGTAAGACCGAGTCTGAACGAGTCTTTGTGTGAATTTATCTCTTCCACAATCTTCTCGGCAAGTCTTTCGCTTGCTTCTACCTCATCTTCGTAGATGTGCGCCGGAATTCTCTCATAGGTGTGCTTGATTCCATTGGTCAGACCAGCTTCAATCAGTCCTCCGTCTTTTGGCAATGAAAATTTCTTCATGGATATATCAGTCTAATAAAACATATTCATTAAATCGTACAAATATAAAAAATATTTGCTGTACTGGATAATATTTTCGATAAATCGGACAGTAAATTCAATTACCTGGAATAATTTTACTTTGTTTGTAATTTTTGTAACTTTGTGACTGATATAAAACAAAATGAGACTTCGTCGCTCACGCGAGGATGCCTCATCATAACCACATAATTAATAACACTAAAACTAATAACCGGATGCAAAGGTAGGGAGTTTTTTGAAGATGGCAATACTTCCGGTGTTAAATTATTGTTACAAAATTTGTTGACATGGAAAGAAAGATACTGATAGTCGATGATGAAGCTGATATCAGGGAGATTCTCCAGTTCAATCTGGAGAATGCAGGATATCAGACCGATACAGCAGCATCTGCTGAAGAAGCATTGGAAATTCTTGGTCCTGAGCATATCCTGATTCTTCTCGATGTGATGATGGGAGGTATGTCGGGCTTCAAGATGGCAGAAGTTCTGAGAAATGAACTGAATAATCAGATTCCTGTAATCTTCCTTACTGCAAAGACTTCGCAGGAAGACCTGCTTACCGGATTTTCAGCAGGTGGTGATGACTATATTGCAAAACCTTTTTCCATCCATGAAGTCATAGCCAGGGTAGGAGCTGTGACCAGAAGGTTTGTTCCTCCTGAAGAAGCAAAGTCTTCTGTTCTTGAATTCGGCAGACTGAAAATCGATGTCGAGAGCAAGATCGTCTACATAGACAACGAAAAGGTCATTTTCTCAAAAAAGGAGTTCGAGGTTCTTGCTTTCCTTGCATTGCATTCAGGGAAGATATATTCCCGCGAAGACCTGATTTCCGAATTATGGAAGGATGCTCCTTATGTTCTTGACAGGACTGTAGATGTGCATATTGCCCGTATCAGATCCAAACTTGGAAGCTGCAAGGGCTATCTTGTCAACAGGTCCGGTTATGGTTACGTATTTAATCCGCTTGACTGATGAATGCCTGGCTTATATTTACTTGTGT
>JAFVMQ010000037.1 GCA_017506825.1 Bacteroidales bacterium | reverse complement strand
GTCTCTACGATCGGAGCCCTTACACTCATTCCGATGCTCTGTTCGCAGTTCCTGCGCTTCAAACCTAAGCATGGAAAGCTCCATGACCTTATCTTCGGAAACTTCAACAAGTTCATCGACCTGATTTCAAGAGGATACGGACGCCTTATCAACTGGTGCGTAGGACACAGGACCATAGTAGTGCTTGCTTCTTTGGCTGTCTTTGTCGCGACGATCGGCCTTATAGGACCGAGCCTGAAGACTGAGTTCATGCCAAAGTCGGACGACGGCCGTATCACTCTGCAGCTCGAACTCCCTGCAGGTACCGGACAGGATATAACCAGAAGCCTCGCCCATGAAATATATGGAAAGTTCGAGGCTGCGATTCCTGAGATCGTGAACTGCTCGTATACCCTCGGTCAGGCGGATTCGGATAACTCTTTTGCGTCAATGCAGACCAACGGAACTCACGTCATGTCGTTTAACATGAATGTCGGAAGCATGGAGGAACGCGAGCGTTCTACAGCAGAAATCGCTGATGTGATCCGTGGTATACTTGCAGACTATCCGGAGTTCAAGAAGGTGCGTGTTACAGAAGGTGGCGGCGGAATGGGAGGCGCATCTACTGTCGATGTCGAGATCTACGGATACGACTTCGAGACTACAGACCAGGTTGCCAAGGAGATTCAGACCAAGATGCTTTCGACTGACGATTTTGCGCAGGTGATTATCAGCCGCGACGAGTATATTCCTGAATATCAGGTAGATTTCGATCGTGAAAAACTTGCCGTCAATGGTCTTAACAGTACGACGGCATCTTCCTTCCTGAGCTCAGCGATCAACGGATCGACCATGTCATTCTACCGAGAAGATGGAGACGAGTATGATATCCGTGTACGTTATGCACCGGAATTCCGTACAAGTGTGGAAGATATCGAGAATATCATCATATACAACAATATGGGTAAAGGTGTGCGTATCAAGGATCTCGGTACTGTTGTAGAATCCCTTACTCCTCCTTCCATATCAAGAAAGAATCGTGAACGTCTTATCACTGTGTCCGGAGTAGTTTCCGATGGTGTGGCTCTTTCTGATGCGGTTTTGACTACAGATTCGATCATTGAGACAACTGATATTCCTTCTGAACTTTCTATCGAGATCGGAGGATCATATGAGGATCAGCAGGAAATGTTCGGTGACCTGCTCATGCTCCTGGCAATGATCATCATCCTTGTGTACATCGTGATGGCTTCGCAGTTCGAGTCGTTCTTGAGTCCGTTCGTGATCATGTTCTCGATTCCATTCGCATTCGTAGGCGTACTTCTCGGACTTTGGGTTTCAGATATGCCTCTTGGTGCGATGGGAATGGTGGGTATCCTCATCCTCATGGGTGTGGTTGTCAAGAACGGTATCGTGCTCATCGACTACACCATCCTCATGCAGGAACGAGGCAAGAGCGTGACAGAGGCTTCGGTAATTGCTGCCAAGTCCCGTCTTCGTCCTATCCTCATGACTACCCTTACTACAGTCCTTGGTATGATTCCTATGGCTGTGGGACGTGGTGAAGGCTCCGAAATGTGGCGTTCGCTCGGTACAGTTGTGGCGTGGGGACTTTCGGTTTCTACCCTCGTGACCCTCGTCATCATTCCTACCGTTTATGCGTCGATGTCTTCATGGCAGGAACGCAGGCGTGCCCGCAAACTTGCTAAACAGTAAAACGAATAATTATGAAAGGAATATTTATAGCTTACGACCAGGCATACAATATGGACATAGTCGATGCAATTGAAGTTTTAGGTTGTAGAGGATTCACAATGTGGCAGGACATAGCAGGCAGGGGAGGCTTCACGGGAGAGCCTCATCTTGGCAATCACGCATGGCCGACGATGAACAATGCGGTCCTTACCTTTGTTCCGGATGAAAAGGTAGATGACATTCTTGCAAAACTTAAAGAGATGGACGAGGAAACTCCGGATCTTGGAATAAGGGCTTTTGTCTGGAATGTCGAAAAATTCTGTTAGATATTGTATTCGACCTGTGAATTTTTTATATTTGCAGGTCGAATATATTTTAAAAACCACTATAGTTATGAAAAAACTTGTTTCAATTTTCGCTGCAGTAGTTATCGCAGCAGTACTTTCAACAGATGCAGACGCAAGGCGTTTCGGTATCAAGGCCGGTATAAATGTTACTGATCTTGATGTGGAAAGTGTAGAGGCAGTAGGTGCTCTCGGATATCAGGCGGGTCTTTCTTGGCAGTTTGACCTTCCTCTCGGATTCGCTATCCAGCCGGATATCCTCTATCATGTGAATGCAACAAAGCTCGATGCTGTATCAGAGCAGCTCAGTTTCGGTTATGTAAAGGTTCCTGTAAACATCCAGTGGGGCTTGAGACTTGCTGACAGGAAGATCCGCGTATTCGGACAGGCTTCTCCTTTCGTAAGCTATGCAGTTACCATGAAGGGTACGACTGATAATATTCCTACCTGGGACGATATGAACAGATTCTCATATGGTGCAGGTCTTGGCGGCGGTATCCAGCTTGGCTTCCTCCAGCTTACTGCTGAGTATAACTGGGCATTCGGAAACAGCCTCAAGGACAAGACTACTGACGAGCTGTTCAACAAGGGCAATTTCTCAGGTTATACCGTTTCGCTTGCTTTCATGTTTGGCGGAAAAAGAAAATAATTGATTATGGCACACGTTATTACAGATGCAAATTTTGCGGAGGTCCTCAATTCTGACAAGCCTGTTCTTGTAGACTTCTGGGCTACATGGTGCGGTCCGTGCAAGGCTATTTCTCCTATCATTGACGAGGTTGCTTCTGAGTATGAGGGCAAGGCTCTCGTATGCAAGTGCAATGTGGATGATTGCGATGATGCTCCTTCTAACTACAACATCAGAAGCATCCCTACTCTCCTTTTCTTCAAGAACGGAGAGCTTGTGGACAGACATGTAGGTGTTATTTCAAAGGCAGATCTTACTGCAAAGATTGATTCACTTCTTTAATTGATTTGAAAATGAAAAAGTTTTTGATGATAGCAGCCCTTGTGCTTGCATGTGTTACATCGGCATATGCGCAGAAAGGCTTCGGAATAAAGGTTGGAGCAAACCTTCCTTCAGCTGACCTGAAGAATCTTGAGGATACAAAGCCGGCAGGTTTCCAGCTTGGTGTAGCTTATAATCTCGACCTTCCTTTCGGTCTTTCGATCCAGCCGGCTCTTCAGTATAATCTGAAGCAGTCTGCTCTCGGAATTGATCTGGAAGATACAGGCAGCTCTGTTGTTGATCAGATCAAGGATAACGCAACAATGGAAAGTGTTTCAGTAGGTTATCTTGAACTCATGGCTTCGGTTCAGTGGGGAATAGACCTTCTGGTTGCTCGTCCTTTCCTCGATGTTTCACCTTTTGTAGGCTATGCTCTCAACGGAAATTTCGGTGATGTTGCCGAGCTTTGGAAAGGTGACGGCGTCAACAAGCTTGATTATGGTCTTGCTCTCGGTGCCGGTCTCGATTTGTGGAAGTTCCAGGCTGTTGTAAGATATTCATGGAATTTCGGCAACCTTATGAAGACAGCTGATGCTCTTGACGGTAACCTCAAGGACAAGTACGGTCTGTATAAGGACATCAAAGGTGCAAAGGCATCAGGCGTGACAGTCACACTCGCTTACTTCTTCTAAAATCAGACGATGAAGGGTAAGATTGCAGTTTACTGCTCCGCGAGTTTCAATATCGATCCAGAATACAACAAAGTCGCCCGCGAATTCGTCAGGGCGGCTTCGTTGTGTGGATATGGTATCGTGTCAGGCGGTACTGTCAAGGGTACGATGGGAGAGATTGCTGATGAGATCGCCTCATGCGGAGGCTATCACCTCGGAGTCATTCCCCGGTTTATGGAACAGTATCTGCACCCCAGGCTTTCTGAAGTCATCTGGACGGATACGATGGCGGAAAGAAAGACATATCTCAGGAAGGACACATGTGCGGTAGTAGCTCTTCCTGGAGGTATCGGTACACTTGATGAAGTTATCGAGTGTTTTGCCCTCCTACATCTGAAGCAGTATGACGGCAGGATCTTTCTTCTGAACCATAAAGGCTTCTATGAGCCTTTGAGACAGTTGCTGAGACATTATGTCGATACAGGCATGCTCAAAGAGGAAACGATGGCTATGGTAAACTTCGCTGATACCCCGACGCAGTTGCTGGAAATGTTAGGTTAAAGATTGTTTTATGGATATAAAGGCGATAAAGGAATATCTCGGTTCGGATTGGGATGCTGTCGGAAAATGCATATCCGACTCTCTCAGAAGCGACATAGATCTTCTGAACTCGACAAACGAGTCGATCCTTTCCCATTCCGGAAAGCAGCTCAGGCCGATGCTTACGCTTCTGATGGCCCGTGCCTGCTCCGGCGGACATGTCACCTCTGACACTGTCCAGTATGCGGCTGCTTCCGAACTTCTCCACAATGCAACTCTTCTTCACGATGATGTTGCGGACGGAAGCGACAAGAGAAGAGGCGTTCCTACCATTATGTCCTTGATGGGTCCTGCGGTTTCAGTACTTGTGGGAGACTATTGGCTGGTAAAGGCTATGGAACTCATACTTGACTCGAAGGATGATTCGTCACAGGTCATGAGGATTTTCGCCAAGACCCTGAGTGACCTTGCAGAAGGCGAGATGCTCCAGTTGCAAAAGGCGCAGAAGGGAGATACCGACGAAAATGATTATCTGAGGATAATCTATAACAAGACAGCTTCTTTGTTTGAGGCGGCGTGCGTTTCTGCCGCTATCTCTGTAAGGGCTTCCGGACACTTTGTCGAGTCGGCAAGGAAGTATGCGATTGCTCTTGGAATAGCATTTCAGATAAAGGACGATATACTTGATTATTCCGGTACAGATGCCGTAGGCAAACCCTTGGGAGCGGATATTCTCGAACAGAAGATAACAATGCCGCTTCTTGGTGCCTTGTATGAAGCAAGTGAGGAAGCAGCAGATGATATCCGTAAAAAGATTGCAGACATTCCGGGACATCCTGAATACAGGGATGACATCCTTGATTTCGTAAAGAACAACGGTGGTATCGATTATGCGGTGACCAGACTGGATTCATATGTGAATGAGGCTGTCGAGGCCTTGTCAGATTTCCCTGAATCCCTTGCCAAGGACAGCCTGATAAAACTTGCATATTTTACTGCTCAGAGGGTAATGTAATGAGGTTTGCCGATATCATAGGAAATAAAGCTGCGGCATCCGCTCTGCAGTCCATGGCGGACAGCGGGAGGGTTGCCCATGCCATGCTTTTCTATGAAAACGAAGGTTGCGGAGCTCTTCCTCTTGCTCTTGCATATATCCAGTATCTCAATTGCAGTAATCCTAAGGATGGGGACTCTTGCGGCGAATGCCCTTCGTGCCGTCAGATGTCAAAACTTATCCACCCTGACGTTCACTTTGTCTTTCCTGTGAACAAGGGTCCGAAGACTTCGGATGACAAGCCTGTCTCGGAGTCATATATCAGATATTGGAGGGAACTTGTGCTTTCGAATCCATACTTCCTGGAATCAGATCTCCAGAAAGCTATCGGTATCGAAAGCAAGACCGGTCTTATCGCTGTGGCGGAGGCCAGGTCGATAATAAGCAAGCTGTCTCTGACAGCAGTTGCTGACGGTTATAAGGCAGTGGTTTTCTATCTGCCTGAAAAAATGAATCAGGAGACTGCAAACAGGCTTCTGAAAATGGTGGAGGAACCGCCTGAAAAGACATTGTTCATCTTTATCACCCATGCCCCGGAGAAGGTTCTTCAGACAATTTTCTCCCGTTGCCAGAGCGTGCGTGTTCTGCCTATGACTAAGGATGAGGTGGCTCAGTCCCTCGAACGCACGGGCGTGCCTCAGCAGGATGCTGCCTCGAAGGCGGCCGTTTCGGGAGGTAGTGTCGGTGTAGCGCTGGGTATGATAGGTGATAAGGAGGAATATAATATGTTCATGGATCTTTTCAGCGATCTCATGAACTCTGTCGTTGCAAAGGATCTGCTGTCGGCGCTTGAGTGCGGCGAGCAGATTTCCGCCCTGGATTCGCGCGAGAAGCAGAAGGCATTCTGCATCTTTGCAAGTGACTGTATAAGAAGGATATTCATGGTCCAGCAGAATCTTCCGCAGATAGCCGGAATAAGGGATGAAGAAGCAGTCTTTTATGGGAAAATGGCTGAGGCTTGCGGAAAGAAGTTCTGTTCGAGGACTATCACAAATATTGAGAAGGCCGTTGCGCTTGTCGACAGGAATGTCAATTCAAAGATAGTGTTCTGCGACCTTGTCAACAGAATGTTTTTAAGTATATGATGGAATCTTCAGAATCAAAGAAATATGACTGCTCACGCGGATGTATCGTAGAACGGTCCGAGTCAGGTGAGCTGGATTGCACATACCGTCAGGGTTGCTGCAAGCTGGAAGTGTATGACTGGCTTGCGGGTGTGAACCAGGAGCAGTTTGATGATTATTTCGAGGTGCGCTTCAAGAATACCAGAAAGGGTATTTACCGTAATGCATCAGGACAGAGCATAAAGATGGGCGACATGGTGATCGTCGAAGCCGCCAACGGTCATGATCTCGGTATCGTGACTCTTGAAGGACCGATTGTGGCCCGTCAGATGAAGGCGAAGCGTATCAATCCGGAGACATACGAGTTCAAGAAGATATACCGCAAGGCGAAGCTTTTCGATATCGAGAAATGGCAGGAAGCCATAGCTCGTGAGCATGAGACAATGATCCGTTCCCGTCAGATAGCTGCAGAGCTCGGTCTCGAGATGAAGATCGGTGATGTCGAGTTCCAGGGAGACGGCACAAAGGCGATCTTCTATTACATTGCGGACGGCAGAGTGGACTTCCGTCAGCTTATCAAGGTCTTTGCAGAAGTCTTCCGTATCAGGATCGAGATGAAGCAGATCGGAGCGCGTCAGGAGGCAGGTCTTATCGGCGGTCTCGGAGTATGCGGTCGAGAGCTTTGCTGTTCCAACTATATATCAAGTTTCCAGTCCATCACTACATCTGCCGCCCGTTGTCAGGACCTTTCGCTCAATCCTCAGAAACTGGCGGGTCAGTGCGGCAAGCTGAAGTGCTGTCTGAATTATGAGACAGCAGCCTACATGGATGCCCAGTCACGCATACCGAAGGTTCATAATCCGCTTGAATTCGAAGACGGACTTGCATATCTGATGAAGACCGATATTCTCCGCGAAATCATGTACTTCTCATACGATCCTCAGTCTCTCGCAAATCTCTATCCTCTTTATGCAGAAGACGTGTGGGATATAATACGCATGAACCGCAATGGCGAGAAGCCTGTCTCATTGAAGGATGACGCTGCTCCTGTGGCGCCGGAATTTGTTACAGCAGTAGGAGACGATGCCATCAATCGTTTTGATGAAGCACGCAAGCGTAAGAAGAAGAAAAAATCCCGCAACAGCAAAGGTGGCGGCAAGAAAGGCGGCAAGCGTCAGGAAAACAAGTCTGAGTAATCATGGGAAAAGATAAACTTCGTAAATTCAGAGAGAACGAGACCTTTCGCTGCATGATCCAGCCTGCGACATCCGAAGTACTTGGCTGCGACCATCCTTTGAAAGGTAATTGGGGACGTGATTTCTTCGGAAACGACAATCCTATAATAGTGGAACTTGGTTGCGGAAAGGGCGATTATACCATCGACCTTGCAGAGCGCCATCCGTCATTCAACTATATAGGAGTAGACATCAAGGGTGCACGTCTTTGGAAAGGAGCGAAATATGCCGAGGAGCATGGTCTGAAGAATGTTGCCTTTCTGCGTACCCGTATAGAGTTCATCGAGTCCCTTTTTGCTTCCGGTGAAGTTGCTGAGATATGGATCACTTTTGCCGATCCTCAGATAGGACGTGAGAAGAAGAGACTGACTGCTCCTCTTTTCATGAACCGTTACCGCAATTTCCTGAAGACAGGAGGTATAGTGCATCTGAAGACGGACAGCAGATATCTCCATGAGTATTCTCTTGCCATGGCGCAGCAGAACAATCTCGATATTCTTGCTGCAGCAACCGACATCTATGGTGCAGACCGTGAGCGTCTTTATGAAAGCGGCCTTTCATCTTTATGCGGTCGCAGTGCCATAGATGCTCTTTTCGAGGTCCAGACTTTCTATGAGTCCCAGTACCTTGCCCAGGGTTTCGAGATTACATATCTTTCATTTCTTGCAGACCATGATGGTCCATACATCAGTCCTGAATGGGATGAGGACCGCTGGAAAGACGAAGGACACCATTTCGTGATCCCTTCAGGTCTTCCTGTAGCATCTAAGTTTTATCCGATAGAGTAATAAAGCAAGTAGCGAATTATACTTCCGTCCAGTGGATCCGGATGCCTTTGCGCTCCATGCCGCGGAACCATGTCATCTGGCGTTTTGCGAACTGATGGATGGCTGTGGCGAGCTGGGTACGCATCTCTTCGAGGGAGAGTTCTCCTATGACATGCTGGGTTACGAACTTGTATTCCAGACCGTAATAGATGAGATCTTCCGCCGGAATCGGTCTATGGTCCGGTGCGAGGGCGGGGTGGGTTCCTTCGATGAGTCCGCGGATCTCCTCGACCATACCTTCCTCGATGCGCGCGTTGAGCCTGCGGTCGATACGGGCATTGCGCTCCTCCCGGGTTACCAATGTGCCTATGTAATATGTGTTCTTCGGTAGGAAGGAAGTACGCTGCACAGGATGTTCATCCTCATATATGGCGATCTCCAGGGCACGGATAAGGCGCTTGCGGGTGTCGTAGTCGGTTGTGTTGTGGAGAGGTTTGAGGGATGCAAGCTGAGCGACGAGTTCTTCATCTGTCTTTTTCTCAAGTTCCGCCCTGAGCTGCGGGTCCGGCTGTACTTCAGGGAGAGAGTATCCGCAGGTTGCAGCTTCTATGTACAGACCGCTGCCTCCGCATAGGATAGGTATGCCGCCTCGGTCGCGGATGTCCTTGTAGACCGTTTCAAAGTCACGCTGGTATTCGAAGATGTTGTATTTCACACCGGCATCGACTATGTCCATCAGATGGTAGGGAATCTCTTCGTATTCACTCAGATCCTTTCCTGTTCCTATGTCCATTCCCCTGTATACCTGCCTTGAGTCTGCGGAAATTATCTCCGCTCTTCCGGAGGGATTGCCGGTCGGGTCGGCAATGACGTTCCTGTCCGAGCCTTCTATGCCGTCATCCCTGACCTGATCGGGGATCTCCTCCAGCAGCGCGTTGATCTCCCGTGCCAGCCTCACGGCATAGCGGGTCTTGCCTGAAGCTGTCGGTCCCAGAACGCAGATGAGGTCTATCTCCCCTGCGAGGTATTTGTCGAGTATTTCCCTGACGTCTATCTCTTCCGCCGGAGGGAGTTCCGCCATCGGCGGTATGGGGGTGAACGGTTTCTTCGCCATATGTCTTGTTGAACTATTTGAGAAAAAGCACTACATTTGCATGTTCATGCATGACTTCAAAGGCACAAATATAGCTTTTTTTATGCCTTTGAAGACTGAAATCATCGATAAAGGCACGAAAAGCCGGAGTTTTTGTGCCTTTGAAATACAAATAATGAGATTATGCCGAAAGCAAAGAGCAGTGTAGAGATAAAGAACAGGAGGGCTTCGTTCGATTATGAGTTCATCGAGACCTTCCAGGCGGGAATTGTGCTTACCGGCACAGAGATAAAGTCCATCAGGGCAGGCAAGGCGTCATTGGTGGATGCCTTCTGTTATTTTAGCGGTAACGAGCTGTATGTCAAGAATATGCACGTAGCGGAATACTGGTGGGGAAGCTGGGGCAAGCATGATCCTCGCCGTGACCGCAAGCTTCTTCTGAGCCGCAAGGAACTTAACAGACTCCAGAGGGCGGTAAAAGAAAAAGGCCTAACCATTGTCGGAGTAAAACTTTACATTGCCGACAACGGTTACGCCAAACTTCTGATTGCTCTTGCACGCGGTAAGAAGGAATACGACAAGCGTGCATCCATCAAGGAGAAGGACCTCCGCCGCGAGATGGAAAGGATTTGATCGGTTTAACTTATAGATATCCATTATGAAAACAACTGTTTTGTCAAAAATTTTTGCAGCAGCTTTTCTGGCTGTGGCTGTCTTGTCTTGTACTCCTATCGGGACAGATACCTCGGAAGAAGATGAAGACAAGACTGAAAACCCTGCAAACCCTGAAAATCCGGGTGGTCCGGGCGAGTCGGAAGATCCCGGTGATTCTGATGAGCAGGAGCCACCGGTTGTACAGGATTGCCTTATAAGGACCATAAGCATGACCGGTACCTTGAATGTGTCTGTGGATTTCTCTGCTGAAGCATTGTCTTCATCGCGCCTGTATGTCGCGTTGCCGTATCCGGCTGAGAACAGGTATCAGGATATTTCCGATATCCGTACGGATGGTAAGTTGATGACGGCAAAGAGAGGTGACGCGTATCTGGCATGGTATGAATCGTTCTCAAGCGGAAGCAAGGTCAGCCGCGAATGTGAGATTACATTCGACTATGTGACTTACAGTGTGTCGACCGACTTTTCGAAGATTACTGAAATATATCCGTATGATACTTCTTCGGATATCTATAAGAATCATACGTCCTCAAGCGGCAGTTATATAGTCCCTTCCAATTCGACAATAAATACCATCGCTTCTTCCATCTGGGAAGAGAGCGCAGATGAATTGGACTATGCCCGCAAGTGCTATGAGTATGTTGCGGAAAACTACAGATATCTGAATCCAAATACGGGAATCCATACTTTGCAGCAGAACCTGCGGGACGGGGGAGGCGATTGCGGAAATCTGTCAGCCATCTACATATCACTGCTCAGGAACAAGAAGATTCCGTCAAGGCCGGTGGTGTGTATCCGTCCAGATGCTTCCTTCCATGTATGGAGCGAGTTCTATCTGGAAGCCTATGGCTGGATACCGGTTGATGTGACATATAAGAATTCCGATCCGCGAGGTGATTATTTCGGAACATATCCGGGAGACTGCATAGTGGTTTCGAATGAGTATGACCTGGATATGGTTATAGGTAACGAAGACTTTGATGTCCCTCTTCTGCAGACATATGCGTACTGGTACTGGAATATGTCAGGCATGAAGGAATCCTATAGTATAAAGAAGGTGAAATGACCTGCAGGAACAACAGACCCCGTCGGACCGCTTCGCAGAAACATATGGATATGCTTCGCTTGCCCGACGGGGTCTGTTGTTTCTTATT